>NZ_JBGCUE010000010.1 GCF_041102575.1 Tenuifilum sp. 4138str
CCCTCAGCTCCGCTACCCCGCGCGCGCTCCCCTCCGAAAGCGGGTGCAAAAGTAGAAAAGCGTTTTTAATTACGCAAGAGGATTTTAAAAAAAACAAGATTTTTTTTAAAAAAAAGTTACATATTATTGACTATCAATGTCAATTTTTACAAGAAAATTATGAAGGTGTTGTCAAATCAACTCAAGTGCATTGGATTTTGAAGTATGTGTCGGAATGAATCGGAATGAATCGGAATGAATCGGAATAGACGGAATATGATGGAGTTAGAGGAAGTTAGAGGAAGTTCAATTCCGTAAAACGTGAACCGTGAAACGTGAACCGGAAGAATTAACAATATAGCTGTTTTAGAGGATGTTAGAGGATATTCAAATCCGTTAAACGTGAACCGTGAACCGGAAGAATTAAGACTATGACAGAGCTAGAGGAAGTTAGAGGGAAAATATTAAATCAAAACCTTAGATTAACAAATTTACCGCAAAAAAATAGGAACACAGAAACATTTTTAGAGGAATTTCCAACTACTCAACTTGAAGTTCGTCAAACGTAATAAGTTTTTTCCTGTCCTCATCCCATAACCTCAACCTGAAAGATCTTAATATCTCCCTAAATGAGAGTGGCTTAATATGTGAAAACATCTCGTTCTCATCGTGGCATTTCTGAAGCTTATAGTTAGGAATCCTTGGGCTTAGGTGATGAATATGATGATACCCAATGTTACCGCTAAACCATTGTAAAACCTTAGGGAGCTTAAGGAATGAACTTCCCTCTAGAGCAACCGATTGATAGTCCCATTCATGGGAGCGCTTCCATACTACCCTTTCAAATTGATGTTGAACGTAAAAAAGCCAAACACCTGCAATTGATGCAAAATAGATTATGGGTAGCTGTATCAAAATAAATTCACGCCAACCTATCCACCACATCAGTAATACAATTGTACCAACGATAGCGATATTGGAAAGATGAATATACATCTGTTGCTTAAAGTTCATGTACGACTTTGGTATTCTGTACTGAATAAGAAATAGAAGAATTGGGGCAATTGCAAAAAGGAAAAGCGGATGCCTATAAATTCTGTACTTTAATTTACCCCACTTTGTTAGTTCAAGGTACTCCTTAACCGTTAGGGTTTCAACATCGCCAATACCACGCTTATCGAGGTTGCCAATGGTAGAGTGATGAATGAAGTGATCGCGATGCCAGCGATGGTAAGGAGTAAATACCATTAACCCAAGGGGTATTCCCACTAATCGATTTAACCTTTCAGTTCTAAAAAAGGAACCGTGCCCACAATCGTGAAAAATGATGAAAATTCGAACAAGAAAGCCTGCTGCAATGAGGGAAAGTGCTAGGGTCAACCAGTATGATACTTTCAAACTATGGTACATAGCCACCCAAAGAGCAAAATAGGGCAGAACGGAATTTATTACCTGCCACCAGCTTTTTAGATGGTCGGGATAGTTGTACCTTGAAATAACTTCAACCCAGTTTTGCATATTTCAGAATAGTAATTCAGTTTAATAATTTTATTTAAAGTATCTCTTAATATACATGAGTTATGGAAGAAATTCAAGACTTACGATACAAAAGAGCAAGGGTTTGTAACAAATATTAACAGTGGATAAATATTCTCAGAACCGATGATTAACTAATAAAAAAGGGGCTAAAAGCCCCTTTTTTATTGAAACCATACAGGTTATTTTTTGGGGATATTCTTGAGTGTTTCAACCAAAAAGTCCCAAAACTTTTGAACGGTTGCAATGTTTACCTTCTCATCGGGTGAATGGGGGTGACGGATGGTTGGTCCAAATGAAATCATATCCCAGTTAGGGTAAACACCACCTAGCAAGCCGCATTCTAACCCTGCATGAATTGCCTTAATTTCCGGCACTTTGCCAAATTTTTTATTGTAAACATCCTGCATTACCTTGAGTATGGCTGAATTTGGATTAGGTTTCCACCCAGGGTAGCCCCCGGTAAAATTAATGTTAGCACCTGCGAGTTCAAAAATGGCAGCCATTTTTTGAGCTAATGCATCCTTTGAGGAATCAACTGAGCTGCGCAGCAAGCACTGGCCTTTTACTTTTTCGCCATCGGTGTAAACGCGTGCAAGGTTGTTGGAGGTTTCAACCAAACCTGGGATTGAGTCACTCATTCGAACAACGCCGTTAGGGCAGCCAAAAAAGGCTCTGATAACCTTTGTTTGTTTTTGGCTGTCAATAACTGTTGAAGGATTTCCTGTTTTTTCCGAGGTGAACGAAAGCGATGGTTCACTTAAAGCAAACTCTGATTTATAAATACTTTCATACTCTTTAACGGCTTTTTCAAATGCAGTAGCTTTATCAGCAGAAACAACAACAACGGCAAAGGCTTCGCGTGGAATAGCATTACGCAAGCTCCCGCCATCGATTGAAGCAATGCGTACTCCGAATTCCTTCTCGGCATTGTAAAGGAAGCGGAAAAGGAGTTTAATGGAGTTACCACGACCAAGGTTAATATCCATACCGGAGTGTCCTCCCTTTAGTCCTGTAATGGCAAGCTTATAGGCAGTGGTACCTTGGGGTACAGACTCAAGTTTGGTATTAAACTCAATGTTGGCATCCAGTCCACCAGCACAACCCACGTAGAGTTCACCTTCGTCCTCGGAGTCCATGTTGATAAGGATATCACCCTTAAGCAGGCCGGGTTTTAACCCAAAAGCCCCGGTCATTCCAGTCTCCTCGTCAATGGTGAAAAGTGCTTCAACAGGGCCATGTACTAAGTCAGTTGCTTCCAGCACAGCCATAGCAGCCGCCACACCTATACCGTTGTCGGCTCCAAGAGTTGTGCCATTGGCTGTTACCCATTCCCCATCAACATAAGCTTCAATTGGGTCCTTTTCAAAATCGTGAACTTTATCGTTATTCTTTTGGGGTACCATATCGAGGTGGCCCTGAAGAATAACACCTTTACGATCCTCCATGCCCGGAGTAGCCGGCTTGCGGATGATAACGTTCCCTACTTCATCAATAATGGTTTCGAGCCCAAGATCTTTCCCAAATTTTACTACAAAATCAATTACAGCCTTCTCGCTTTTTGATGGGCGAGGAATTTGCGTTAAGCTATGGAAATGTTTCCAAACACGCTGTGGTTCAAGTTTGAAGATTTCTTTATTCATATCAACCTAATTGTTTAAATTTTTAATTTGATTGGCCTTAAAGATACCAATTATTAACCAACATAACAAACTGCTGTTTTAAAACATCAATCTATGCCCCCAAACATGCAACTATACCAAAAAATCAACGTAATAAAACGGGCATAAAAAATAATTGACGTGTCAGTAGTTTTTCAAGTTGAATGGCATAAACGCGTTTCTTCCACAAACGATGTTTGTCAACAGTATGCTACAAAAGGTGCAGATGAAGGAATAGTTGTAGCGGCTGAATTTCAGGAGCAAGGGCGAGGACAGCGAGGTAACGCATGGGAAAGCCAAGAGGGGCAAAACCTCACCTTTAGCGTTTTACTTCGCCCAAATTTCCTACCCGTTGCTGAACAATTCTACCTTTCAAAAGCAATATCGCTTGCAGTTTCCGATTGGCTTGTAGCCTATGTGACAAACAAACCAGTAAAAATTAAATGGCCAAACGATATATATATAGGTGATAGTAAAGTTTGCGGAATACTCATTGAGAATAGCTTTAGTAGTCAGTACCTGGAAAGTACAGTTGTTGGAGTGGGTATAAACTTAAACCAGCTTTCTTTCCCCGACGATTTGCCAAATCCAACATCTTTACTACTTGAAACCGGAAGCAGGGTTGATCCCCGTAATGCATTAGCTGAAATGGTTAGCTGCATTGATGGACGGTACCAACAGCTTACTGAAGGCTACAGAGAAAACATCGATAATGACTACTTTAATGCCATTTACAGAAAAAATCAGCTTTGCAAGTATTACTCCAATGGCGAGGAGTTTTATGCTACAATAATAGGCATTCAGCCCACTGGGGAGTTAGTCCTAAGGACTGCGGAAGGTGCAATTAGGACATTTGCATTTAAGGAAGTAACCTTTATAATATAGGTTAAACTATACCGCATTAAAAGCGGCAGCAATGCCATCGGCAAGGGCATCGATTCCTTCCTTAAGCTTATTACCAACCATCATGCGCATCATCATGTTAAGCTCTGCCTTAACAGTGATTTTCATACGGGTATCGTATGGTGCAACCTCCTTGAACTGAATCCACATGAAAAATTCCATGGGTGATTTTTCATCACCAGTAAATTTTATAGTTTTAAACTCTTCGCGCTCAATGATTTTGATGCCAAAAGGTCCCATACCTTTGTACTTGAAACTACAGCTATCCTCAGTAGCTTGCCACTCCTCAAGTTTGTCCTTTGCCATTGGCGAAAAGTTGCGAAAATCGGAAAGCACTCTAAAAACATCCTCGGCTCTTTTACTAATTGCCACAATCTTACTCTCGTAGGTTGTCATTTCAGTAATTTTTTGGTTTGCAAAAATAGTAAACTGCCATTTAATTAGAACCAAATCAACTTTTTGTAGTTTATATTTATGTAGATTATTTTACAGGGTACAACCATAATGAGAATAATACTTCAGCCTACACACGACCCATACTTTAACATTGCTACAGAGGAATACCTCTTAAAGCATAGTAGTGACGATTATATTATTCTTTACCGTAATACCCCCTCGGTTATTGTTGGTAAACACCAGAACACTATGGCAGAACTGAACCATACCTTTATTAACAGTAGCAAAATTCCCGTAATTCGGAGGTTATCGGGAGGCGGAACCGTGTTTCACGATTTAGGTAATGTCAACTTCTGCTTCATAGTAAACGGCCGAGAGGGTAATTTGGTTGATTTTAAACGCTTTACAACGCCAATTATTGAATTCCTGAAAGAGCTTGGATTAAATGCCTACCGCGGCGAAAAGAATGATATTAGGATTGGCAACTATAAGGTTTCGGGCAATGCAGAACATGTGTATAAAAACAGGGTAATGCACCATGGAACCCTCCTGTATAGTACCAACATGCTTTGGTTAGAGCAAGCCATAAAGTCCAATGAGGATAGCTATACCGACAGGGCAATACGATCGAACCGAAGCCAAACAATAAACATAGCAGAGCTTCTTCCCTACCCTGTGGCTATTGAAACTTTTGAAATAGCCCTATCAGAATTTCTTACTAAGTACCACTCTGCCACTCCCTTACAACTGGATGACAGCGCAAAAAGAACTATTAGCACACTTGCCACCACAAAGTATACCGATTGGAACTGGAACTACGGCTACAATGCAAGCTATGACTTCAAGGTAAATATCGACTCAGATATTCTTGTTCTTAGGGTAACAAATGGAATTATTGAGAGTGTTGAAATACAACAAAGTAGCATTAGTTGGGTAAGTAATCTGGCAAAATTCCTGGAGGGGAAACGACACGATTATGCTTACCTTAAAAATGAATTAGGTAAGACTGAGCACCCTGAAAAGATTCAAGAAATAATTGAGAAACTGTTTTAGCGCTAGTGAGGTGTTTGGTTCTCGTTTTTAGGGGGCTCAAAGCCATAAGCAACCCCCTCATAGTAATGAGTAGGAACCTCTCTATAACCACCTCTACTCTCGCTTTTTGTAACCAGTACGTAGTTTGCCCCAAGAGCAGCCGCCCTTCGCTGTAATCGGATACGGGCATTTTTTTCGGCCGATTTGGCATTCTTGCTATTTTTTCCCGATACAGATTCTACTTTGCCATATATATAGAGACCATCTACGTCGGCAGGATTAGTTGTTATCACTACCGATTGGAAATTGGTCTCATCTATCATTTTAAAGGCCAAATCGTTAAACTTTTCTACCCTACCGTTTGCGTAAAGTATTTTATGGATTTGCTTCCGCGAAAGATCTTCAGGTGCAGCAGCACCTTTTTTAATGATTGTTACTTTGCTTGAACTTACAGATTTTACATTGCAAATAAGCTTTCGGTTACTTACCAGAATTATTGTGTCCAAAGCTTCCTGTGCAATGGAGAAAATTGGAAGAAAAGTTATGAAGAGTAATGCTATAAATCGCATGCCCGTAATTTTCATTTTAATGAATTAACTGCAAAGTTAATGCCATTTGATGTTATTACAAAAACAAACCAGTTAAAATGTATCAATTCCCTCGGCTAGCAAATACGAGTGCCACCGAAACTAGTACTATCTGGACTAAAAAGTGATCGGTAAGAGTAGGAGCCCAGGGTGTTAGGGCTTTATACAATAGCACTAAAAAGATACCTACAGATGATATAACTGTTAAGCCTTGATTTGAGGTGAAACCTCCTACAATGAACAACACAGCCAAAACTACAACTGCTAGTGCAACATAGAATTGGAAATCGGAAATAGCTATGCTTCTGAAATACCCGATGTTGGCCAAAATAAGATATCCGGCAAAACTTAGCCTTAACATCCAAATGGCTATCTTGTCAAGAAATTTTAAGGGTTTCATATACCAGTTTATTAATCTGTTAGTAATAACGTTTTACAAATGTATTAATAATTAACATACTAATTACCATGTAAAAAGAATTATTCAGTTCAAACTCCATATAGGAGTAACAAAACCATTTGCATATTGAACAATACTTAACCTCTCAATTTGGAAATTCTTAACTCACTCACTGAGACATATGGCAAAGGTTCTAAAATAACTTAAACGACATTTATCTCAAATTAGTATATCAACAAATGTAGTAAGAAAACCCCATAATCAATTCCTGCAAACAATTGCTATTTTTGCAGGAAAATTATTGCTATGAAAGGAGCCAAACATATTCTGATGCTAATTGTATCCATTTTTTTATGGTTATTTGTGGCCATTACGGCTTTCCTACTCTTTCTAATTGATTTTGTTGTATGGCTCTTAACCTTCTGGTGGGATAGGCGTTTAAAACTACTACACAAATACTCGTCGGTTTGGGCGATGTTTTACATTTGGATTAACCCGGGATGGAGAATCAAAGTTTCAGGGTTGGAAAAAATTGACAAAAGCAAATCCTATGTCATTGTTTGCAACCACCAAAGCGCCTTCGATATTGTGCTGCTTTACAGACTTTTTACCCATTTCAAGTGGGTGGCCAAAAAGGAGTTGGCCAAGGTTCCAGTTATTGGATGGAACCTTATTCTTAACAATAGCATACTAATTGACAGAGCTAGTGCAGTGAGCACTAAAAAGATGATTTCTAATGGGCTAAAACACCTAAAAGGAGGGAGTTCCGTACTAGTATTTCCTGAAGGTACAAGAACAAAGGATGGTCAGGTTAAGCGATTCAAGGAAGGAGCATTTCTGTTGGCTAAGCAAGCAAACTCGCCCATTCTACCTGTGGTTATTGAAGGTTCAAAGGATATTTTCCCAAAACCAGGAATTGTTAAGCTACGCCAGGACTTAACATTAAAGGTTCTTGACCCAGTTGAAGTTGAAGAGGTTTTATCAACTTCAGTACCTGATTTGACAAAGCGCCTGAACCAGTTAATTATGGAAGAGCATAAAAAGTTAGCCCCCGAAAAGTACATGAATTCCGATAACAAACAAGTTAAATGATAAAAACACAAAAAAGTTTTACTGATTATTTGACAATTAATTAAACTTTTATACCTTTGCAAGCCCAAAATATTGTCAAACAATTCATACTAAATACGATGTACGCTATTGTAGATATTGCAGGACAGCAATTTAAAGTAGAAAAAGACCAAAAGATCTACGTGAACCTGCTTGAGGGAGAGGCAGGGACAGAGGTTAAGTTCAACAAGGTGCTGCTTGTTGACAACGATGGTAAAGTAGCCGTGGGAACTCCTGAACTAAAAAACGCTTCGGTTACTGCTAAAATCCTTGGCCATGTAAAAGGCGACAAGGTTATTGTATTCAAGAAGAAACGTCGTAAAGGGTATAGGGTGAAAAATGGACACCGCCAAAACTATACTCAGATTCAGATTGCAGAAATAGTAGCATAACACGAAAATATTGATTAGTCATGGCACACAAAAAAGGAGTTGGTAGTTCCCGGAACGGACGCGAATCGCATAGCAAACGCTTAGGCGTTAAGCTTTTTGGTGGTCAGGTTGCCAAAGCTGGTAACATTATTGTACGCCAGAGAGGAACTAGGCACTATCCCGGTATGAATGTTGGCATGGGCAAGGATCACACCCTTTACGCCTTAATTGACGGTGTGGTAACTTTCCGCAAAAAAGCCGACGACAAATCGTACGTATCAGTTTTGCCAAAAGAATCGTAGTTTTTCTAAAATTTTCATAACTTTGGTCTCCTGTGCAATGCAATCAAGTATTGAACAGGAGATTTTGTTTTATTAAAAACCCAACACTATGCTTACCCTAAAGTATATCAGAGAGAATACCGAGGAAGTTATCCGTAGGTTAGCAGTAAAGCATTTTGATGGTTCTGTAATTATTGCCAAAATTATAGAACTTGACGACAAGCGTAAGGCTATTCAGCTTCAGCTTGACAATAACCTTGCTGAGCAAAACCGGATTGCAAAGGAAATTGGAAAACTATTTTCCGAGGGGAAGTCAGCTGAGGCAAACGCAGCCAAGGCAAAATCGGCTGAGCTTAAGGAACTGTCCAAAAACCTCTCGCAGGAACTTAAAGAGGTTGAGGAAGAGCAAACTAAACTTCTGCTCCAGGTGCCTAACCTGCCCCATGAATCAGTTCCGCAGGGTGTAAGCGCAAGCGACAACGTTGTGGTTCGATCTGGAGGGAGTGTACCAAAACTACACGAGGAGGCCTTGCCACACTGGGACCTGGCTTCAAAGTACAATATCATCGATTTTGAACTTGGCGTCAAAATAACCGGTAGTGGGTTCCCGGTATATAGAGGTAAGGGTGCAAAGCTCCAAAGAGCCTTGATTAACTTTTTCCTTGACTACAACACTGCAGCCGGATACGAGGAGGTAGAACCACCGCACATGGTGAACGAGGACTCTGCTTACGCAACCGGCCAGCTACCCGATAAGGATGGACAAATGTACCATGTAACCGCTGACGGATTTTACATGATACCTACTGCGGAGGTTCCAGTAACAAACATTTACCGCGATGTAATTTTACATGCAGCTATACTCCCCATTAAGCTAACCGCTTACACTCCATGCTTCCGCCGCGAGGCAGGTTCGTACGGAAAGGATGTTCGTGGTTTAAACAGGTTACACCAGTTCGATAAGGTAGAGATTGTTCAGATACAGCACCCCGACCGTTCATATGAAACCCTTGAAGAAATGGTTAACCACGTTGAGGGGTTACTTATGAAACTGGAACTCCCCTACCGAATTGTTAAGCTTTGCGGTGGCGATATGAGTTTCACTTCGGCGTTAACCTATGACTTTGAGGTTTTTTCAGCAGCCCAGCACAAGTGGCTTGAGGTTAGCTCAGTATCGAACTTTGAATCGTTTCAGGCAAATCGCATGATGCTTCGCTTTAAGGAGGAGGGCGACAAGAAAGCACAGCTGGCTCATACCCTTAACGGAAGTTCGCTTGCATTGCCCCGTATTGTGGCAGCGCTACTTGAGAACAATCAAACCCCACATGGTATTAAAATTCCCAAAGCTCTTCAACCCTACTGCGGATTTGACAAGATTGATTTGTAGAGTGTGAATTGCAATAAAATCAGTCCCCTTGAGAACTTTTTCAAGGGGATTTTTGTTTGTGGGAATAAATTAAAGACTGGAAAAGGAGAAATACATTACCCGTGAAAAAAAGTTTGGCCTATTATTTGTGTTAACTGGTTTTAAAATAAATTTGAAACAATAAATACTACCCTTTTTGACACTGAAAAATGTTTAACCAAACACTATTAGCAATGAAAGCATTCCAAAAAATCCTGGTAAGCATTATGCTTACGTTTTCATTTGTAGCGGCTTACGCACAAATGGAGGAGCTCCCCAAGAGCGACACAGCAGGTGTTACTGGTGGAGCTGTTATTGGAGCGGTTACCATTGATGGTAAAACCTATCAGCAATTTGCGCTACGTACCGATATCCCAATTGGTAAGTTCGGTTTCGGTATCGATATCCAGCTACTTTTTGACGAAAACGGACAAATCAGGAAAGATGAATGGGATGAATGGCAGGACTATATCGATAAAATTTACTACATCCGATATGGTAAAAAGGACGATCCGTTTTACATCCGTTTGGGCGGATTGGATTACACCTATTTGGGTTACGCCAACATTGTGAATGGCTACTCCAACATGATTCAGTATCCATCGCGCAGGCGTTATGGTGGCGAACTGTCGTTCTGGATTCCGGCTGAGCGTTACAAGGGAATGCCGGTTGCAGGTGGTGAGTTTTTCTTTAACGACATGAAAGAACTTTTTGTTGAATCGCCCCGCAAGTCGGCAATGCTGGTGGGTAGCCGCATTTTCTACCGCCCCCTACGCTTCCTTGAGTTAGGAATTACCGGCGTTGCAGACCTTAACGAGTACAACGCATTTGAAGATAGAGACGGCGATGGTGTACCAAACCTGATTGACCTTTACCCCAGGGATAAAAACCTGGCAACGGATATGGATAAAATATCCCTAACTGATTGGAATCACCTCCTTAACGACCCATTCTGGGGTGCAACCCGTGAGGAGGCCTACCAAAAACTTCTGAGCCTTGGTTTGGTTCCAGCTGATACAATCAGAATGGAAAACCTCTTCAACCTGAATAACCAAACCTCTAAGATGTTCGCTTACAGTTTCGATATTGGAATTCCTATTGCCCGTAAGGAAAACTTTAAGTTTGATATTTACTCCCATATAACCCAGCTACGAGGTGAAGATAGAACCTACGGGTGGGGCGTAGCTTTACCCGGTATTAGGATGATTCTTGGAACCAGCAATGTTCAGAACTTCTTAACCTTCAAGGCTGAATACCGTCGTTCTTCCAAAGAGTTCCTGTTTGGATATTTCAATAATACCTATGAGCTGGAAAGAGCACAGTTTATTGGAAGGGATAGCGTAATAACCAAGCAGCAGCAATTAATTACCATCCAGCAGGAGCTTAATGGTATTTATGCCAGCGCAGAGCTGAACATGTTTGGATATGTTGTGGGTTATGCAGGCTATCAGGATCTTATTGGTTCTGACAAAACCCATATGCGTTCACTACACGGTGAGGTTCGAATGGGTGAAACCCTCAAGAAAATGCTTCACTTTGCTGACCTAAAAGGATACTACATCCAGAACAACGTTCAAGATTTCAGGCAATGGAAAACCCCAAGTTCACTTGTAGGCTTTAATATTGGCTACAACTACAAAGGAGCCATTGTTGGAATTGACTATCGATGGACATTCCAAGACCTTGACGGAAATGGAATCATTAAGGGGAGCGCTGAAACTATCAAAACAATCAGCTTTAGAACTGCTGTAACGTTCTAAATTCTAATCAATAAAACCAAAAAAGGGAGCTGTTCAGCTCCCTTTTTTATTTCTTTGATGGAATTAAATAGGTTGATAAAACAGCCACTATCAATGTAAAGAAGAAATTAACAAGCTTAGCCGTAACCACCTTATCCATTCCAGAACTAATCCATACAATAGTAAAAACTAAGCCCAAAATTATTGCCGTTAGTGCTGCCCTCCCATGAAAGGGTTTCCAGAAAAGGGTAAGAAGTATTACTACAGAAAAGGTACAACCAATACCCGCCCACACGTAGCTTACCAGGGTAAATATCACTTTCTGGGGCGATGCATAGGCTATTGCCAAAGCTATTAAAGCAAGCAAAGCGGTAATAATTCGTGATTGGCGTAAAACAATCCTTTCGTCATTAATGCGCCTGAACGGTTTAACAATATTCTCGCTTAGCTCAGTTGATGAAAGCACAAGCAGTGAATCGGCCGTAGAAATCATTGCGGCAATGGACCCGGTAATAAGTAAGGCTGCAAGTGCCGGAGGGAATATTTTCATGATTGTAGCAGGCATCACATACTCCCTGTCAGTAAGGGCGTTGGGGCCAAAAATGGCTAAACCAATCATTCCGAGCAGCATTGCACCAATGTAGGCAACAACTGTCCAGGTAATGCCAATATTACGCGCAAGCTTAGCCTGCCTGGCGTCCTTAATGGCCATGAACCTCATGGTTAGCTGGGGCATTCCACCTAGGTAACCAAAGAACCAGCTAAAGCCACCCACAAGAAACATACCTGCGGCTGCTCCCTTTAAACCATTGAATAAAGATGCATGGGTTGGACTCGCGCTCTCCAGAGCAATGGTAATGGAGCTTGAGTATACCTCAGGATGGTTTGCCAGGTAGAAAAACCCGACAATTGGGCCAACCGCTAAGGTGAAAATCATTACTAAAGCTTGAACCACGTCGGTATATACAACGCTCTGAAATCCTCCGTAAATGGTATAAGGGATAATGATTAGTGCGGTAATAAGCATTCCCCATTGAGGCTTAATGCCAAACATGGTATCTAAGGTTTTACCGCCTCCCAGGAATTGAGCGCCTACATAAAGGAAGAAAAAGAAAACAATGGTTGAGCTACTCACCAGCCGTATCCATTTGGCAACCTCACCATGACGTGCAGCAAGATAATCGGAAAAAGTGGTAGCCGAATACTTTTCGGCTTCATCGCGCAGACGCCAAGCCAAAAGCCACCAAGCAGTGATAATACCTACAACACAGCCAATTGCAGTCCACAACTCAGCTATTCCCATTGCGTAGGCAGCACCTGGTAGTCCCAACAGCGCCCACGACGATTCGCCAGTTGCCCTTTCGGAAAGGGCAGCAACCCAACCCGGTAGGTTTCGGCCGGCAATGGAGTAATCGGCATTATTCTTAACCTTTCGTCCTTGGTAAATCCCCCACCCAATGATAAAAAGTAAGTAACCAATGGTTACAAGTGCAAGTTGAATGCTGGCTGACATAGTAAAAAGGTTTTAAAATTATCACCCTAAATTTATTAAATAGCCTAAATAAAAACCAATGCTTGCTGTTGATTTTCACCTATAAAAATAACTAACTTGTGAACTGGCAAAACAAGTGAGGTATGGAAGCATTATATTACATACACCTAGAGAATAAGGCGTTACAATGCAATTTATGTCCTCATGAGTGTAAACTCACCCCTGGTAAGAGAGGTATCTGCAAAACCCGTTATAACGATAATGGCGAAATGAGACTCCTGAACTCAGGAGTAATAGCATCGTCAGGATTGGATCCCATTGAGAAGAAGCCCCTTTTCCATTTCTACCCCGGTAGCAAAATTTACTCAATTGGTGGCTATGGCTGCAACCTAAGGTGTGCATTCTGCCAGAACTATGAAATATCGCAATATGTTCCTGACTCTAATAGCCGATTAAGAGAAAATTTGCCAGAAAATATTGTTGATAAGGCTCTGTTTTTACCACAGAACATTGGCATCGCCTACACCTACAATGAACCAACCGTGTTCTTTGAACTTATGCTTGCAACGGCACGATTGGCTAAAGGCAAAGATTTAAAAAATGTAATGGTTTCGAACGGATTTATTAATCACAAACCCCTACTTGAACTTCTTGATGTTATTGATGCATTTAATATCGATTTAAAAGCTTTTACCGATGAGTTTTATAAAACTCAAGCAGGCGGAAAGTTAGCCCCAGTGCTAAACAATTTAAAGGCCATAAAAAAGAATGGCAACCATTTAGAGATTGCCTTCCTGGTTATTCCGGGACTAAACGACTCAACCAATGAAGCAGTAGAGATGTTTAGGTGGATAAATGAAAATTTGGGTAGCGACACACCCTTACACATCAACAGATATTATCCCGTTTACAAGTTAAGCATCCCTCCAACACATCCTGGAAAATTGTTAGAACTTCGAGATGTTGCCATGGAATACCTAAAGTTTGTATATATTGGCAACCTACACAACTCCGATATCGGCACAAAAACAACATGCCCCTCGTGTAACACCACCGTTATTGAGAGGCATGGATATAGTACTACATTGAAAATGATTGACACTAGAGGATACTGCAAGATTTGTGGATACGGCCCTATAGCAGTAATGGGCTAACCACGCCAAATCAGTTCACTTAGCTTTCGCTTGGGAACATGGTGTACCTGTTCTGAATCGCGCCAGTAAATTACACTTCCCGAATCATCAATATCATCAATAACAACTTTCTCAACTGGTTTGCCTAGGGCAATCACCAGTGCGACCTTTAGATATTCGGGAAGATTGAGTAATTTGTGTAGATTTTCTTTTTTAACCGATGCAATAATGCACCCCCCAAGTCCCTTTTCAACCGCACCCAAAAGAATGGTTTGCGCCATTATACCCTGATCCCACTGCGATGCTGTTGACAACCTCTGATCCTCAAGAACTACAATATAAGCCGATGGACGTTCCCCCTCAACAGGGCCATCCCAATCCTTCAAGTAACCTGCCCATGCCAGATTAGGAAACACATTGTTGCACCATTCAGGAGTATTGATAATCATAAACTTAAGTGGCTGTAGGTTACGGCCCGAAGGACAAAACCTACACAGCTCAACCAGCTGTTCAAGCAGCCCTAAATCGATATTATGGGATTGGTCAAACCTTCGATAGCTTCGATTTTGAACTACAAGATCCTTTAGCATGTTTACCTAACCTTTTCAAAACGTTTTTCAACCACACTCCAGTCAACAATTTTCCAGAAAGCTTGAATGTAGTCGGGTCGACGATTCTGGTAGTCGAGGTAATAGGCATGCTCCCACACATCGCAGGTTAGCAAGGGCTTTAGCCCTTTTCGCAACGGATTGCCGGCATTTGATTCCTGGGTAATGTTAAGTTTCCCATCGGTATCAACCACAAGCCAAGCCCAACCTGAACCAAAAAGGGTGGCAGCGGCATTGGAGAACTTGCTTAAAAATTCTTCAAATGAACCAAATGAAGCCTCAATAGCTTTTAGTAGATCACCCTCGGGCTTATGCTTTGGAGCCGGACTAAAAGCCTCAAAGTAGAACGTGTGATTCCAAACCTGTGCGCCATTGTTAAACACACCACCCTCAGCCTCCATAACTATTTGCTCAAGGCTAGCATTTTCGAACTTTGTTCCGGGTATCAGGTTATTCAGGTTGTTAACGTAAGCCTGATGGTGCTTCCCGTAATGGAACTCCATTGTTTTCTCCGATATTACCTCAGCTAAAGCATTCAGTGAGTACTGCAGCTTTGGAAGTTCATGTTTCATAGCTATAGTTTTTAAATTGGTTTAACTGCCAAAATGAGTATGTCGTCGGTTTGCGCCTCTTCCTCACCCTTCCATTTTTCAAGTGTTTTATACAGCGTCATCTTTTGCTCGAAAAGAGGAAGATGCTTAATGCTTAAAATAAGATTACGGAACGAATGGTAACCAAATTTTTTGCTGGGTTTACCACCAAACTGATCGGTAAATCCGTCGGAGAATAGGTAAACCGTATCGTTAGGCTCTAGCTTTATTGAAAGTTCGTTGAATCGCTCCATGCGTTCATAGTATGCAACGGGCATTCTATCGGGACGAAACTCTATAAGCCCTTCGCCTATCTGAACAATCCGATTATCATTTGGGATGTTAGAATTTGTGCTGATAATAATTGGCATGTTCGCTCCTGAATAGTTAAGGGTATGGGTATTCCTATCGAAAGTACAAAAAGCTATATCCATGCCATCATGGCTATCGTCCTCATGTCCACCTTGCCGTAAGGCAGAAATTATGTTATCGCGGAGTTTACCGAGTAGCAAACCCGGCGATGATGTTGGAGTGTTTGCAACAAGGTCGTTGAGCATTGAAATCCCAAGCATACTCATGAAGCCACCGGGAACGCCATGGCCAGTACAGTCAGCAACCGCAAATCCAATTTTACCGGAGCAGTTCCCGACCCAGTAAAAATCGCCACCAACGGTCTCCTTAGGAAGATAAAGCACAAAAAAGTCCCTAAAGTACTGGCTTAGCAGTGCATCGGTTGGGAAAACTGCCTGCTGTATTTTGCGGGCATACTCAATGGATTCTCCCAAATCCGTTAGTATGTTAATGATTCGATCGCGTTGGTAAACTACAAGGTTTTTCTGCCTTTCAAGTTCATCGCGTTGTTCCTGAAGTTCACGCTGTTTGATATCTACTGAAATTCGCTGGCTCTCAACCTCAACCAAGGCCTGCTTGCGTTTATACATAGTATATAGCAGTCCCAGGAACAACCCGAGGAGTAAAACAAATGCAATGGCAACCAGTATTAACAGGCGGGTTCTACTCTGCTTTTGGCTATCAACCAAGCTAAGCTGCTCATTGAACCTCTCAAAATGCTGACGAACAATATTTTCGTACTCAACCTGGAGCTGAGCTGCGAGAATCTGCTTCATCTTTTCAGTGCCTGCAATTGAGTCCTTAACCGCAATGTACTTTTCGTAGTTCTGTAAAGCCCCCTGACAATTATTTTTGGCTAGGTTGAACTGGTAAAGCGCATTATACGATTGGGCCACCATATCCATCATCCCGTGTTTTTTAGCCTGCTCTAGGACCTCATTGACTAGTGCGAAAGCCTTAGGGCTATTACCCATTTGGAAAAGTAGAAGAGCGTAATCGTACTTTGACTCAACCACACCACGGGGTTCTTCGAGTTTAGTGTATCCTTCAATTGCTTTTGTAAGATATAGCTGAGCCCTATCGTACATTTTGATTTTCATGTAAGCTTCGCCAAGAAAACGGTTGATATTGGCAACCCCACCCCTATCAAGCAGAATCTGCTTAAGCGCAAGAGCATCCTCAAAGTAAAGCAAGGCACTATCAACTTGCCCTAAAAGCAGGTAAACCGATCCAATATTCATCAATGAATTGGAAATTCCTCGCTTATCGTTTATCTCAATTTTTATTTTCCACGACTTCCTGAGATAATCAAGAGACTTTTCAAATTGAGCCACATCGCGGAATATTAGACCTATGTTGTTTAGTAGGAATGCTTCGCCCTGTCTATCCTTGGTTTCAACCCTTAGGGGTAATGCTTTGAAAAAGAAATCGAGGGCAGTAGAATACGCACCCTGCTCCCAGAAAAGGATTCCCATGCTATTATATACGGAGGCAATACCAGCTTTATCGTTCAATTTCTCGCGTATTGCCAAAGAGTTAGAGTAATGTTCAAGGGCTTTTGTATAGTTACCAACTTGAGCATTAACCATACCCAAACCATAGTTAGCTTCACCCAGACCGGTAGAATCGGCAATAGCCGTTGCCTTATTTAGTGCAAGATTGTAATAATGCAATGAGCTATCGTTCAAATCGGTTCTTCTATAAAATATTCCTAAGCGATTGTAAGTTTTTATTAACGCTTTTTGATTGTTGATGAGGCTAAAATCAGCTTTTGCCCTATTTAGCCAGTAAAAAGCGGAATCAATTGGTGTTATTTCAAAGTAAATAATTCCCATGTAGTACTCACACCAAGCACGCGCCTCATTATATTCTGAAGCGCTTGCATTGACTAATACCTTTTGAGCAATTTTTTTTGCAGCGCTGAATTCCCTGACATCAATTAACGACCTTACAGTAGTAAGCTGAGAATTAACCTGAGCTGTATCGACCATTATTTTTTGCCCATGGGCTAAAACAGGGAAAATAACCGTAAAAAAACAGGACAGAATAAGATTTTGAATATGAATTCTGTTGAAAAACATAGCATAAATATTAACCCAATAAAAATACAAAAAAAAGCGACCGGTAAAACCGGCCGCCAAACCAAAACATAAACCAAACCAAACTTAAACCAATAAAAAACTATTTACCTGTAGCAACAAGATATTTTTCTTCCACCGCCTTCCAGTCAATGACATTCCAAAAGTTCTGTATATACTCAGGGCGGCGGTTTTGATACTTTAAGTAGTATGCATGCTCCCAAACATCGAGTCCGAGAATGGGAGTGCCTTTTACCTCAGAAACATCCATTAAGGGGTTGTCCTGATTGGGGGATGAAAAGACCTGAAGATCCTTACCTGTCCAAACCAGCCAAGCCCAACCCGAACCAAAACGGGTAGCTGCAGCGTTTGAAAATTTTTCCTTGAACTCATCAAAAGAGCCAAAGAACTTTTCAATCCCCTTTAGCAGCTCGCCATTAGGTTTTCCACCTCCATTTGGCGACATAATCTCCCAAAAAAGATTATGATTGAAGAAACCCCCTCCGTTGTTTCGGATTGCTGGTGAATGCTTGGAAACCTCCCGAAGTATCTCCTCAATCGGAAGCGCTTCAATTGATGTGCCAGCAATGGCATTGTTCAAATTATTAGTGTATGCACCATGGTGTTTATTGTAATGAATATCCATGGTCATTTCGTCGATATAAGGCTCAAGCGCCTTGTAATCGTATTTCAATTTAGGTAACTGAAAAGCCATAAGTCTACTATTTAAATTGTTTCTAAATAGTAAAACGCGGCTTGATAAATTTTGTTCAAAGGATTATTAAGAAATGATTACTGAGGGTTGACAGAATTTCCATTTTTCCCATTAACATACCTTACCTTTTCCTTTTTGGTTCTGTAAACCTCAATTCCTAAAAAGTAGTAGCGAATTACCCAAAATTCAACATACCACTTATGATCGAGTGAAAGTATTGTATCTTGGAGGTGTTTTGATTTTCCAATAAAGGGTCGTTTCATTAAATCTAATGTTTCAGCTTGTCGTATGTAAGTACCCACAATAAATTTAATTTAAAATTAACATCTTTTAAGTTAATCTCCAAACAGCAGTTGGTTTCTAACAGTAAAAACAATCGATTATCTGTTTTGTTTACAAGGGTTTATGTTATTCGTAAACAAAAACGCTCCTTTCGTCAAAATTATATGCGGGCTTGCTGCTACTTATGAGCTGTATTATAGCCTTACGTCCTACTTGGCCGAGGGTTATGGAGAAGTCATTAACATATAAACTGATATGGTTGCGCATTACCTCAGTGCTTAGCTCCTGGGCAAACTGTGAAACAAATCCCATAGTATTTTCCGGATACTGAAATGCATATTCAACACTTTCCTTTAACAACCGGTTAATATCGTGTTTTATATTATCAGGCAAAGACCGACGAATTGCAATACCCCCAAGAGGCGTAGGTAATCCAGACATTTTCTCCCACTCATCGCCTAAATCCATTAGCTTGGTTAATCCCTTAAATTGATAGGTAAATCGTGATTCATGAATTATGACACCTGCATCAACCTCGTTATTCAGAATTGCATCCTCAATCTCTGAGAATAGGTAAAACCTCTTATCGTGCACATCAGGGAATACTAAGTTAAACAAAAGATGAGCAGTGGTATGTTCACCGGGCAGGGCAATACGTTTGTGCTTAACCTGTTCAAATGGTATGGATTCCGTGCTTATAAGCAATGGCCCAACCCCTTTGCCCAGCGCGCTTCCCGAATCGAGTAGTTGGTAATGCTCAGCAATTAAAGGGTATGCACCATAGCTAACCTTAGTAATATCGGGTTTAGCCTCAAGGGCTAAAAGGTTCAAATCCTCAATGTCGGCCATGTGAACGTCAAAGGTGTATTTGTCAGTAAGCAACCCATGCACCAGGGCATAAAACATAAAAGTGTCGTTTGGGCAAGTTGAAAAGTTCAGCGATAGGTTCATTCTACAGTGTATTTAAGTAACTCACAAGTAAATCTAGCTCATTCCAAAGGTTTTGAACAGCAAGGTCGATTTTCCAGTTTTTGCGATTCCGGGGTTCAACATAGTTGGATACAGCCCTTAGGCAAAAAAATGGTTTACCAAGTTTTAAGCAAACATAGAAAACCGCAGCCGACTCCATGGTTTCAACCTGAGCATCCCATGAACGTTTAATCATAGCGATTCGCTCATTAGAACCCGAAACGGTTGAAACAGTTATTCCCCTAACCCCAAGTAACTTTGTGTTTGGCTTAATAGTGTATGGGTTAACCAACTCTCTTAAGGGTAAAGCCTTTTGCAACGGGGGTAAAATATTATCGATATGCCGAAAAGTGCCATTATCATCTACACCATAATCGGCAAAAGAATCGGAATCAATAAGAACTACATTGCCTAATGGTAATTGCTCAGTAAAACTTCCAGCAATTCCCCCGTTAATAATGATATCATAAGCATCGGCTGCTCTGGAAAGGGCAAATACTGTTGGAACTGCTCCTGGTCCGCTAATCAGAATATCGGCATGAATACCATACTGTTGAAGCGAGTAAAAATCATTACCCGGTTGCCTGTACTGGGGCAAAATTTCTACTTGGCTGGCAACAACTATCAAAATTTTTTTCAAATAATGATTATTTTTTAAAGTAAATAGTTAAACAATAAAGTAAAAGTGTTGTTAAAAAATAATGGTTAAAAATAAATAATGATAGGTATTTTAACAAAAAACAAAATAGTTTGTAACTTTAAAAGAAAATGCCCATTGCGTACCTGACACGAAGAGAACGATTTAGCGCTGCTCACAGGTTATACAAGCAAGAATTGACCGATGAAGAAAATTTTAGGCTATTTGGGCAGTGCTCACACCCCAACTGGCACGGACATAACTATGAGCTTTTTGTTACGATTAAAGGTGAAGTGAACCATGAGCTGGGTTATGTGGTAAACCTCAAAGTGGTAAGTCAAATCATAAAAGAGCGGATAATTAGCAAGCTGGATCACAAAAATGTAAACATTGATGTAGACTTTATGCAAGGAGTGCTTGCCACTACCGAAAACCTAGCCATAGCAATATGGAAAGAACTTGAAAAACCATTGAGTGATGTAGGAGCACAACTTCACTGCATAAAAATAAAAGAAACCGAGAATAATTTTGTAGAATATTACGGAGATTAAATTTATGGAGATAGTAAATCACAACGCATCGTTCAACGAAGATGAAGGCTACTCAAAGATTGAGAGGTGGAACCCTGAGACAACCGAAAAGCTAGCCTACCACTACAAGGAAATACTTAAGTTAATTGGGGAGGATGTTGGTCGTGAGGGATTGTTGCAAACTCCTGTAAGAGTAGCAAAAGCCATTCAGTTCCTAACCCATGGCTATAATATTGACCCCCATGTGCTTGTAAGAAGTGCAAAGTTCCACGAGGAGTATAAACAGATGGTGCTGGTTAAGGATATTGAGCTATACTCTATGTGCGAACACCACATGATACCATTCTACGGGAAAGCTCACGTGGCCTACATTCCAAATGGTTACATTACAGGTCTTAGCAAGGTAGCCAGGGTTGTTGATGCATACGCGCGAAGGTTACAGGTACAGGAAAGGTTAACTGTTCAAATACGCGATTGCTTGCAGGAAACCCTCAATCCACTTGGTGTTGCCGTAGTAATAGAAGCAGCCCATATGTGTATGCAGATGCGTGGAATTCAAAAGCAAAACTCTGTTACCACAACATCAGCATTTACGGGTGCCTTCCTTACCCACAATGAAACACGCGAGGAGTTCATTCATCTTATTGGTGTTAAGCTCCATTAGCGTGATGAAACAGAATAAAACAAAAGGGTGCATCAAAATTTGAAGCACCCTTTACTTTATGTAAATGGTTAATGACTAGTTGCGTTGCTCAACCTTAAGTCCTTTAGGACCCTTGTTGCCGGTTTCTCTATCACCACCCTCATCGTTATTCTTTTTACGCAACTTGAAGTATAGGTCAACCATATCAAATTTATAGGTTAGAGCAAACTGAAATGAACGAAAGCGCGATTTAGTATTCTCATCCATTTGTCGGTAAATATCAACCATACCCAAGTCGTAACGTAAATCTAACCCCCAAATGCCATCCTTGGTTGGATATTCGGCTCCGCAACCCACTGAAAATCCCCAGTCGAAACGGGTCCAATGATAATCGTCGTAAACTGAGCCATCCTCGTAAATAACTTTACCGCTACCAATTCTTGTAGTGGAGTAAACACCGCCGTTTGCGTATACTCTCTTTAACCCCAGCAAGCTAAAAGTGTACTTTGCAAGTAGTGGAATTTGAATTGCAGGCATACGCTTTGTTTCCTCAACTGTACCATAGATTCCTTTTGTACCTTTGGAAATAAGGTTCAATTCTGTTTGAAAGGAAAACCTATTCGTAAACCCAAAATCACCAACGACACCTAGCTGATATCCAATTCTGTTTTTCACTTCATAGCCGGTATATGACCATTGGCTAAATTTTGAAAAGTTCATACCCACCTTTGGGCCAACGTAGATAAACCCAACATCATGGCCAAATACTTTAAATAGCTGAGCATTGGCAGTATAACAGCTTGCTGCTAAAATTGTTAGAATAACTAATAATTTTTTCATGGTTTTAGGGGTTAATTTTCATACAAGGTTAGTGTAAAAAAAGTTACCATCAAACTGTTAACAAATATTTTTTCCAAGACTCTTGACTTAAATCGTATTTACCAATATCTTGCAAGTGGTAAATTAGAAGTATGGACATTTCAAAAATTGATAAGGAATTATATTCCCGCATAGTACGCAATGTGAATGCCCTGCTAGGCAAATACATAACCTTTAATAAGAATTGTTCTATTGAACCAATTGAGCAAACATTCTTCCCAAACTCCAGGCTGCTTTCCATAACCGATTATGATTGTATTCCAGCATCAAAACTAATAGTGGTTGATAATGGAGTTCAGGTTTACCCATTAACCGGCTTAGGACAATGGAACTCATTACTAATGAATGAAAGGCTAAACCTTAACATTAAGAATGTGCTCGAGTACCTTAAACTTTACTACTCAACCTACCTTTTTCCTTACCAGTATCAAAAAATAGTAGAAACTGTTAACGATCTTGATTTCATTGAATTTCCTGAATTAGAACTTTTCGAGGTAATAAGCCATCAAATTCAAGCCCCAGTGGTAACCCTATCAAACAACCAGTTCACGATATACTGTAATATTACTGCCGATCGCTCACTATACAACGCAGCATTTGATATTTATCCAGATGGTAAAGTTTTGCTGCTCGATAAAAAAGTTGTTTTACAAGACCTTCCCATAGGCGAAATGGTAATTGATCTTTAGGATTTAGGTAAGCATCACCTAAGGTCAATGAACCATTACAATTTCAGGTTTCACGGTCACAGAAATAAAAAAATGCTTTACATTTGCCTTTAATTAACTATAACCTTTAACTATGAAAGCTTATGTTTTCCCGGGTCAAGGCGCCCAGTTTGTTGGTATGGGTAAAGATTTGTACGACAGTTCACCCGTAGCCAAGGAACTTTTTGAAAAAGCAAATGAAATTCTAGGATTTAGAATTACCGATTTAATGTTTGCTGGAACCGATGAGGATTTAAAGCAAACCAAAGTTACCCAACCTGCTATATTCCTGCACTCTGTTATACTTGCAAAGGTTTTGGGGAACGATTTCAAACCCGAAATGGTGGCAGGTCACTCATTGGGAGAATTCTCAGCGTTAGTAGCAGCAGGCGCTTTGAGTTTTGAGGATGGTTTAAGGCTAGTATCGGCACGCGCAATGGCCATGCAAAAAGCCTGCGAACTTCAACCCTCAACCATGGCCGCTGTGCTAGGGCTTGATGATTCAAAGGTGGAAGAAATTTGCGCCTCTGTTGACGAAATTGTTGTTGCTGCCAACTATAACTGTCCTGGTCAACTCGTTATTTCGGGCTCAGTTAAGGGTATCGATATTGCTTGTGAGAGGTTAAAAGAAGCTGGTGCCAAAAGGGCGCTTAAGCTAGCCGTTAGCGGCGCATTCCATTCGCCACTCATGGAGCCTGCACGCCAGGAACTCGAAGCAGCCATCAATGCTACTCCATTTAACAAACCTGTTTGTCCCATTTACCAGAATGTAACTGCCAAACCCACCTCCAGTCCTGAGGAGATAAAGAAAAACCTTGTAGCCCAACTAACCACACCTGTTAGATGGACACAAACCGTTCAAAACATGATTGCCGACGGTGCCACTGAATTTGTTGAGTTAGGTCCAGGCAACGTGCTTCAGGGTTTAATTAAGAAAGTAAACAAGGATATTGCCGCAGAAAGCAAACAAAGTCTATAAAAGAAGAAAACGCCCTAACGGGCGTTTTTTATTCAGGGAAATGGAATCGGACTGTTTGCTTTAAATTGGGATGGAGGCTCTGCGCTACGGGACACTCCTTTGCTGATGCCTCAAGTAGTTTCCGTTCTTTAGCAGTATAGTTGTTGTGCGGAAAGTAAAGGTCAACTATTACCTCAACAACCCTTCGCGGGTTTGTTCCCATTACCTTTTGCACATCTATTTTTGTACCATCTATATTAAATCCATGGGTTTGTGCTGCAATCCCCATAATTGTTACCATGCAGCAACCCAATGAGGTGGCAAGCAGATCGGTTGGTGAAAAACATTCGCCCTTACCCTGATTGTCCACTGGAGCATCAGTTGTAATGGTCACCCCTGAACGTGTATGCGTTGCCTCGGTTCGTAAGTCACCCTTATAGATAATTGTTGATGTAGTGCTCATACCATTTTATTTAAAAAATTAAGGGCTCATTGCTGAGCCCTTAAAGTTAACAAAATATTTGGTTTTGTTTAGATCAAACCTTGGTCAAGCATTGCGTTGGCAACTTTTAAGAAACCGGCAATGTTAGCGCCCTTAACGTAGTTAACATAACCGTCTTTTTCAGTACCATGTTTAACGCAAGCTTCATGGATACTCTTCATAATTTGGTGTAGACGAGCATCAACCTCTTCGCGTGGCCAGTTGAGTTTCATGCTATTCTGAGTCATTTCAAGACCTGAAGTAGCAACACCACCAGCGTTTACAGCTTTACCAGGGGCAAAGAGAATCTTGTTGTGCTGGAATACCTCAATGGCTTCAGGAGTACAAGGCATGTTAGCGCCTTCAGCAACGCAAACTACGCCGTTCTTTACCAGGGCTTCAGCATCGGCTTTGCCAAGTTCGTTCTGGGTAGCGCAAGGCATAGCAACATCAACCTTTACTTCCCAAGGACGTTTACCGGCAAAGAACTTAGAGCCAGGGAACTTCTTAGCGTAAGGCTCAACGATATCCTGGTTCGAAGCGCGAAGCTCTAGTAGGTAATCAATCTTTTCGCCGCTAATGCCAGCTTCGTCAAGGATATAACCATCGGGACCCGAAATGGTAACCACCTTACCACCAAGCTCGGTAACCTTTAGAGCAGCACCCCAAGCAACGTTACCAAAACCAGAAATTGCAACACGTTTGCCTGCAAACGACATGCCTTTGGTAGCAAGCATTTCCTGAGCAAAGTAGGTAGCCCCAAAACCGGTAGCTTCAGGACGGATAAGTGAACCACCCCAGTTTAAACCTTTTCCGGTTAGTACACCTGTGTTCTCACTGGCAAGTTTCTTATACATTCCATACAAGTAGCCAATTTCACGGCCACCAACACCTATATCACCAGCAGGAACGTCGGTTTCAGGACCAATATGCTTCCAAAGCTCAAGCATGAACGACTGGCAGAAGCGCATAACTTCAGCATCGCTACGGCCCTTAGGGTTGAAATCGCTACCACCCTTAGCACCACCCATAGGAAGGGTTGTAAGGGCGTTCTTGAAAATTTGCTCAAAACCTAAGAACTTAAGGATTGAAAGGTTTACGCTTGGGTGGAAACGAAGGCCACCTTTGTAAGGTCCAATGGCATTGTTGAACTGAACACGGTAACCCAAGTTAACGTGAATATTACCCTCATCGTCCATCCAGGGCACCTTAAAGGTGAAAATACGATCGGGCTCAACCATACGCTCAATAATCTTTGCCGATTCAAATTGAGGATTCTGGTTGTAAACCTCTTCAATTGACTCAAGAACTTCACGAACTGCTTGTAAGTATTCCACCTCACCCGGGTGCTTAGCTTCAAGCTCAGCCATTAATTTATTTACATTCATTGCGCTAACTGTTTTTAGTTGTTAAACTCGGTTTTCTTATTGCGAGGAATTATCCCCTTAAAAAGTTTTTCAAAATTGATTTATTAAAATGACATTTCAAAAGAAAAAAACCATGAAAAAATATGATATTAAACATTTTTTTGGCGTATTACTTAAAAATTAAAACCAATCAACCGTTTTCAGGTTTTAATATAACACCTTGGTTTGTTTTAGCATCAACCTGTATTACAAGCGGTTGTTCAAACCTTATGCATCTTATATATTTTGTTTCAAACCATGCAGGAATAGAGTTGAGGAACTGAATGTCGTAGGTACCATCATGTAAGTAAGGGTTTACGGTAAGGTATGCTACTCTGAACGAGGTAAGGTTTTGAAAGAAATGGGTACCCTGGCTAGGATCAACCCTGAAGTTCTCAAGACCGGCCTCAACAATAACACGCGCCTGTGAAATCTGTGACCATTTGATGGGTACACCCAACCATGGATCGCTACTACCCCAGCGGCCTGGGCCTACCAGAACGTAGTTCCTTTTCAATTCGGTAAACCTTTTGTTGAGCTCATCGAGCTCATGAGCAATTTCCTTGGTCATGGCCGGATTAAAACTTTCCGGTTTAATGTAAACAAAATCATGAATGTCCTTTACTTTTCCATGTCCCAATGCCGATTTAGAGTAAAGGATTGCCTTTTTTATATCAATTTCATTCCATTCTACCAGTTCAGTCTGGTCGCTATCAACTATGGGCCGAATTTGAAGAAAATTAAAAAGATTAGGCATTCCACTTGGTGGGTTTAAATTTGCTGCAAACTCAATCTCGATATGATTATTCATTTCACGCTCGCCTATCTCGAGGAGTTCCGATAAAATCTTGGCCAGTGGGAAGGTATCGTGTTTTAGGATTGGAGCAAAAGTTACCAGCTTCAAACCCTCATCGTAATACCCATCGCGTAGTACTCCTGAATGCATATCGTAGGTAGATGTTATTAAGCGGAAATCGGGTATAGAAGAGGCTTCTCGTATATCAAGATTTAGCAAATTTGAGCTATCGTCAACCTTAGGTTCAAAGCTGTTGGGATCAACATTAAGGGCGTAGAAGTTCTTCTGGGTTTGGCGGAGCGCCATTTCAACCGATGAAAGCTGCAGTATCTTTTTAGGATATTTAGGAGAAAACCTAAGCGCTACCCCACCATCAACAATAAGCTTGCCAAGCCCAAAACCTATGCTAACAACACCATCCTCAGTTTTTTCGGAACCAATGGGGTAAAAGTTGATACTGCGAGCTACCCCGGAAAGGGTCGGCAAATACATGTTACCATACTGGTTTCCACAGATTTCCTGAATTATAACCCCCATCTTTTCCTCGTCAATCACGTTTTGGGTGGCATTCATATACGCCTTGCTGGCCTTATAGAATACCGATGCATACACAGCCTTAACTGCTTTAGCTAAGTTTTGGAGCATTTGATCGGGGTTATCGGAATGGGGAACCATATAGGTTGAGTAGATACCAGCAAACGGCTGATAGTGGGAATCCTCAAGTTTGCTTGAGGAACGAACCGCAAGAGGTCTTTGAAATACTGAGATGACTTTCCGAAGGTCGATTTTTATACGCTCGGGTAGCTTAGCTTTCAAGAAGGCATCAAGGATGACCTCATCATCTAAATCTTGCAAAGCAATTGAGTAAAGGTTATTAGACTCCATGAACTCGTCAAAAATATCAGTGCTAAGCACAACGGTTCTTGGAATGGTAATAATAGTGTTTTCAAACTTATTGAAAAGATTATATTTCCTGATTACCTGGTTTACAAAAGCTAATCCACGCGCTTTACCCCCTATTGATCCATCGCCAATACGGGAAAAGAACTTATAGTCATCAAAAGTTTCCCTATCGAACTTTGCAATAATGCTACGCCCCTTACTTAACCTATAAGCCGAGATGGCATAGTAAATAAAGTTTCGGGCATCATCTATGCTTTTAAAATCCTTAAGCCGCATGGGCTTAAAGAGCTGCGCAATTGAAAATATAGCCCTGGCATTGAGCCATTTGGAGATGTCGTTCCTGCTGGAATGGTAAACCAATGAGCGATCGGGAATGGTGAGAATTAGTTGTTGCAGCTGGCGCAAGTCCGATGCGCGGGCAATTTCGGCAAGGGTATCGGGGTCACGAAAAACAAAATCGCCAAATCCAAAATTGTTTACAATGAAATCGCGCAGCTCAAGGCTAAAAGTTTTGGAATACTTGTGTAAAAAACCCACACAAAGCTCATCGGCATATATTTTATTTGAAAGCTCGGACGACTGAAGGAGGAACGGAATGTTTGGATCATCGGCTTTAATGTGTCTGCATAGCTGTAGTCCAGCCTTTGCCACATGGTCGCGTTTATTGTTTACCTTATAGCTTATATCGGAAATAACGCCAAGCACGTTATTCTTATACTTACTATAGAGCTCTATGGCCTCATCGTAGGTTGTAGCCAGTAGAATTTTGGGTCGTCCGCGCATACGAAGCATTCTATGGTGCTCATTTAACGCTTCGGTCATAAACATGCGGGCTTGCCTAAAGATTATCTTGTAAAGGTTTGGCAAAAACGAGGAGTAATACCTTACCGAATCTTCCACCAAAATAATAGTCTGAACGCCAATTTCAAGAATGTCGTGCTCGGCATTCATCTTATCCTCAATAAGCTTAATGATAGCCAAAAGAAGATCGGCATTGCCGAGCCAGCAAAAAACATAGTCGATAGCACTTAAATCCTCGTTCTGTAAGCGCAATGATACTTCGCGTGAGAAGGGGGTAAGGATAACAATAGGGATAGATGGATAACGATGCTTCAGCATTTTTGCCAATTTAAAGGTATCCATCTCGCCCACGTTAAGCATGGAAATGATTAAATCGATATGCTCTTCCTGGAGTATTCGTAGGACCTCACGGGCACTATGGGCTTGAAGGAAAACTGGTGGATATCGAAGATTTAACGAAACATATTCATTAAAGATTTGTTCATCTATCCTTCCGTCCTCTTCAAGAAGAAATGCATCGTAACTGCTGCAGATAAGTAAAACCTTGTAAATGCGTTTCTGCATCAGCTTGTCGAACGAAGTATCGTAAATATCCAGCTGGTAAGAGTTAAGGTATGCCTGATCGCCTAACAAATTCAACATAGCGCAAATTTTTGGCAATTTACAAAAAAAGTATCCAAAAGATTGTTCAGGAGTTTAGGCTTTAGGGCTACATTTGTAAAAAAAATGAACTATGCGATATCTAACATTATTTACACTGGAAGTGCTTATTTTAGTAAGTTGCTCACCCAAAAAAGAATACATAAAAATTGAAGGCTTTACCCAAGGGACTACCTACAGTATAACCTATTACGACTCCCTTAGCCGTGATCTTTCAGTTCAAATAGATTCCATACTTGGAAGAATTGACCATTCAATGTCCATTTACAACGACAGTTCCATAATTAGCCAACTGAACAGTAATATTTCCGATAGTATTGACGATTTGCTAAAGGAAGTAATAGTAAGCTCTTTTGAAATTTACTACCAAACCGATAGGGCTTTTGACATTACAGTAGGCCCAGTTGTTAGAGCCATAGGCTTTGGCAAGGATAAAACACAAGGTATTGACTCGGCTAAAGTAAAACAGTTACTCCCTTTAATTGGGATGAACAAAATACACCTTGACGGTAATACCCTTAAAAAGGATGATAGCAGAATTCAGATTGATGTAAATGCCATAGCACAGGGCTATACGGTTGATGTAATTGGTAAGTATTTGGAGAGTAATGGTATTAAGCATTATCTTGTTGAAGTGGGTGGCGAAATTACTGCTCGCGGTAAGAATTCGAAGGGAACCGATTGGGTTGTTGGTATCGATAAGCCTGTAGAATCTGCTCTACCAGGCGAGAACATTCAAGCAAAAATATCAATTAGCAATGGCTATGGGTTAGCAACCTCAGGTAATTACCGAAAATTTATCGAGGTAAACGGACAAAAGTATGCGCACACTATCAATCCCAAAACTGGATTTCCTGAGCTGAACAGCTTGTTGAGTGCAACTGTAGTTGCACCCAGTGCTACCAAGGCCGATGCTCTGGCAACCGCATTCATGGTTAAAGGTGTTGAATGGAGCAAAAACTTTGTTGTCAACAGCAACAATATTGACGCTTACCTTGTTTACTCCGATTCGCTTGGAAATTACCTTGTTTGGATGAACGAAGGTATGAAAAAGAGAATTATACCTTAATTAAATCCCCTTACTTGCAGCGTTAGTGCTGCAATTTGCACCACAGCCACAGCCACAGGTATAACCAATATCGGAATCGTTGCACCCGGGTTTACGTCGCTTGATAATTGTTTTAAGCGATAACCCAATAATAACAATTCCTAAAAGGAATGCAACTACGCCAATAAGTTTAAGCAATGCCATAATGTTAAGTTTTAGTTTACAACTTCGCGGGCATGCTCGTAACAGGTTGCGCAATCGGTATTTTTGCCGTTTTTCCCCCAGCACTTAATTTCCTCGTGCCGAGGACATGTAACACCACGCTTTCGCAATTCCTTATTATGTCCAGCCGATGTTTCCGGAAACTTATGGCTCTTATGAAAAATTATTCTAACAGCCATCCCCAACAAAGCTATTCCAAGAATTGCGGCTGCAACAAGAATTAATTTTAGGGTTAACATTTGGGTTAAAATTTTTGCAAAAGTATACCTATTAGCCTGCTCGCGCAAAAAACTAACAGATAGAAACACAAAAAGTTTTATTAAAAAGCTTAAAAAATCAAAAGTCAAGCATTAAGATTTGGGTTCAAAACAATTGCACAACTTTTTTGTTTACCTGATGAAACTCAACAGAATTGAACGATGAGCACAACCAAAATTAAATTTAGTAAAGAAGAGATATTAAACGACTACTACATTGCCCACCTCAGCCGCAATATAAGCCTTATGGGGCGTAAGGAGGTGTTAACCGGTAAAGCAAAATTTGGAATTTTTGGCGATGGTAAAGAGCTTGCTCAAATTGCCCTTGCAAAAACCTTCAAGGAAGGCGATTGGCGTTCGGGCTACTACCGCGACCAAACCTTTATGATGGCGGCAGGACTGTTTACCGCTGAGGAGTTTTTTGCCCAGCTTTACGGTCAAACCGATATTGAACTTAACCCGGGTAATGCAGGTAGAACCTTTAACAATCATTTTGCCACCCGCAGCCTAAATCCCGATGGCACATGGAAGGATTTAACAAAGCAAAAGAATAGCACACCTGACATATCCCCTACAGCTGGCCAAATGCCCCGATTACTTGGGTTAGCCTGGGCATCAAAACTTTTCAGGAACAACAAGGAGCTTTGGCGATTTGAGCAATTTAGCCGTAAAGGGAACGAGGTTGCATTCGGTACAATTGGCGATGCCAGCACATCGGAAGGGCATTTTTGGGAAACCCTCAATGCTGCTGCAGTGCTTCAAGTTCCAATGGTTGTTGCAATCTGGGACGATGGCTATGGAATCTCTGTACCTAGGGATTACCAAACAGCTAAGGGTAATATCTCAGAACTTGTAAAAGGCTTTGAGAAAGGCGAATCCGACGTAAACGGAATATATATATACCGTGTAAAAGGTTGGGACTATCCAGCTCTGATTGAAACATTTACACAAGGAGTTGAGCGCTCAAGAACCGAACAGGTCCCTGTTCTTTTCCATGTAACGGAAATTACACAACCCCAAGGGCATTCCACATCGGGTTCGCATGAGCGGTACAAATCGCCTGAGCGCTTGCAATGGGAAAAGGATTACGACTGCAATGCACGCTTCCGGAATTGGATTATTACCGAAGGCTACGCCACCGAAAGCGAACTCAACGAAATTGAAGCTAAAGCCCAAGCCGACGCAAAAGCTGCACGGGATAAGGCGTGGGCTGATTTTACGAACCCTATCAAGAAGGAACGTGATGAACTGATTAAAATTATTGATAACCGTTCGTGTTTCTGCAAACGCGAGCACGTTGATAAGGTTGGTGAAATAACTGAACAGCTTAAGGCAATACCCAACCCCATCCGCAAGGATAACATCAGCGCAGCTAAACGCATACTCCGCCATGTTTGCTCCGATTGCAGTATACGCGAAAAACTTCAGGCCGACTTAACCGCCTGGATTGAACGCAACATGGAAGATGGTTACGACAGGTACAGCTCACATCTTTACTGCGAGACCGAACGAGCCGCATGGAAAGTAAAAGGAATTCCCCCAGTTTTCAAGGATGATTCACCTATGGTTGCCGGACGTGAAATACTTCGCGACAACTGGGATGCCCAGTTTCAGAAAAATCCCCTTTTGGTTATTTTTGGTGAGGATGTTGGAGGAATTGGAGGCGTAAACCAATCGTACGAAGGATTACAAAAGAAGTATGGGGAAATTCGCATAAGCGATACAGGAATTAGAGAGAATACCATACTGGGGCAAGGGCTTGGCTTAGCCCTCAGGGGAATGCGTCCTGTAGCTGAAATTCAGTACTTTGACTACCTCCTGTATGCGCTCCAAACCATGAGCGACGACCTGGCCACCATACGGTGGAGAACAAAAAGTGGCCAAATGGCACCCCTTATTATTACAACCCGGGGCCATAGGCTCGAAGGAGTTTGGCATGCTGGCTCACCTTTAAGCATGGTTATCAACTCAATCAGGGGTGTTTACGTTTGTGTTCCTCGCAATATGACTCAGGCTGCCGGCTTTTACAACACCCTACTCGAAGCGGATGACCCAGCATTGGTAATTGAACCCTTGAATGGCTACCGCTTAAAGGAAAAACGACCCGAAAATATTGGTGAGTATAAGATTCCACTGGGAGTTCCCGAGATTCTTCGCGAGGGTTCCGATGTTACACTGGTTACCTATGGCAGTTGCGTTCGTATAGCCCAGGAAGCCGTTGAACAGCTTTGGGAGTTTGGAATTTCTGTTGAACTGATAGATGTTCAAACACTCTTACCTTTCGATTTACCCAACCTAATTCTCGATTCAATAAAGAAAACAAACCGAATTGTATTCTTTGACGAGGATGTTCCTGGAGGTGCAACGGCCTACATGATGCAAAAGGTACTTGAAGAGAGGGCAGGATACCAATACCTCGATTCTCCCCCAAAAACAATTACAGCGCGTGAGCATCGTCCAGCCTATACAACCGATGGCGACTACTTCTCGAATCCCAATGCCGAGGATGTTTTTGATGGAATATACGAATTGATGCACGAAGTTAACCCCAAACGCTACCCTAAACTATTCTAAGTAAAAAAAGCCCGGTTTCCCGGGCTTTTTTAATATTTATTCCTGTTCGAACTTTAACTCTACTGGCGAGTTCTCGTCTTCTCGCTCTATTTCCTGCATATCCTCAGGAGTGAATCTTCTTATCTTAAACCCGATTGTAGCAATAAACACACTCATAAAGGGGCTAATAATATTGAAGAATGCATAGGGTGCATAGCTAAAAGTTGGAACACCAAGCACAGCGGCTTGGGTTGCACCACAAGTATTCCATGGGATAAGCACCGATGTAACCGTTCCAGAGTCCTCCAGCGTTCTGCTTAGTAGTTCTGGTTTATACCCCCTTTTTCGGAATGTTTTAGCAAACATTCGGCCGGGAACTACAATGGAAATGTACTGGTCCGATGCTGTAACGTTGAAGAATAGGCAGCTAGTAACAACCGAGGCCACCAGGCTTGCAGTTGATTTAGCAAACCTAATTATTGTTTCAGTTATCTTCACCAGCAAACCTGCCGATTCCATAACACCACCAAAAATCATTGCTGTTATAATAAGCCAAATGGTATTCATCATACCTGCCATGCCGCGCGTTGTAAGCAACTCGTTCATTTGAGCATCGCCCGAATCGATTGTTACTTTTCCAAACATGCTTTTCATCACTGCTATATAGCCGGCCTCCGGGTAGTTATCTGTAACTCCTGATACCTGCTCAACTATGTGAGGTTGAAAAATTAAAGCAAAAACACCACCAAGTAAAACACCAAACATAATTGACGGCAATGGAGGCGTTTTCTTAACAATTACCACAATCAAAAAGATGGGTACAAGCAAAAGCCATGGGGTAATGTTGAAGGTAGAGGTTAGAGTATTCATTGTGGCTTGAACATCAACAACGCCTTGTGGCTCAAACCTAAGTCCTATAACCAGAAAAATGATAAGGGTGATTGTTAATGAAGGAATTGTTGTAATGGTCATATACTTTACATGCGTAAATAGGTCAGTTCCAGCCATAGCTGGAGCCAGGTTAGTGGTATCGCTCAAAGGTGACATTTTGTCGCCAAAATAGGCTCCCGATACTATCGCGCCAGCAATTATGGCATGATCAAAGCCTAGCGCATTGCCAATTCCAAGCAAGGCCACCCCCATGGTGGCTACTGTAGACCAAGAACTCCCCGTTGCTAGTGAAACTAATGCAGAAATAACAACCGTAGCAAACAAAAATATTTTGGGATGAAGGATTTTTAAACCGTAATATATTAGTGTAGGAACAACGCCACTAATCATCCATGTACCTGCCAGTGCACCAATCAGCATAAGAATTAGTATTGAGGGCATGGCCGATCCTATGGTCTTTACAATGATTTGCCTAATGTAACTCCACTTATAGCCCAAATGAATAGCAATAGCGGAACCTATAGTTGAAGCAAGCAGCAATGCTATTTGGTTAGCTCCCGATAGCGTCTCATCGCCAAAGTAAATCACATTCAAAGTGAGAAAAAGAATCAGAAATGCAATGGGAATAATGCCAAGAATGAGTTTTGGTTGCTTTATCATACCCAATTAAAATTTTTCGAAAATAGCAATAATCCTGATATGAACTCCATCGTCCCCGAGCATTAACATACAAAGAATGCGTTTATGTAAAAATCGTTCAGGAAAATTATTATGGAAAAGCAATTCAAAAGAAAAATTTGGCATATTTTTGGATAGTTGAAGAGTGAAACAAATCAGGAAGGAGGTGGTTATGGCAAAAGGAAAAGAAATCGATATCAACCTGTTTGATATTAAGTTCAAACAAATTCCACCTAAATCCGGCAGAGTGCTAATTGCCCAGCCATCCCTGAACGATCCGTTCTTTAAGCGGACGGTAATCTACCTGGTTGAACACGATGCAAATGGCTGTATGGGATTTATTGTAAACCGCAAGCTAAACATCAGCCTTAGCGATATATTGGTCGATTTTCCGGATGTTGATGTGAACGTGTCGGTTGGCGGACCGGTTAGCCCTGAAACCATTAATTTCCTGCACACCTTTGGCGATCTGATACCAAATTCATACCCCCTGGGAAATGGAATTTACATGAATGGCGATATCAACGCATTAAAATCGCTTGCCATTGCCGGTAAGGTAAACGCCAAGAATTTAAGAATTTTTATTGGTTACTCTGGCTGGGGGCCAAAGCAGTTGGAGAATGAGATAAAGGAAAAGTCATGGGTAGTGGCTAATTTTGCGCCAGCCGATGTAATGAAAGGGGTTTACGATAACTGGTACTTTGCCGTTCAGCAACTGGGCGAAAAGTTTAAGGTATGGACTATATATCCTGAAAATCCATCGCTAAACTAAATCCTTAAAGGTTGCTTTATTTAACTCAACGCTGAGGTGCCTGGACACAGTGTTAAAGTAACGATTGCTCCCAAGTCCAAGAACCCAACGGATTCCACTAATTGCGTTTGTAATAAAGAGCTCATCGCATGTGCTGAAAACCTTGGTGTTTAGGGCTACATCATCAAAAACTTTATACCCTAAGCTGCGGGCAAGGTTTATTACAACCCTGCGCATAATTCCCGGAATACACCCCTCCGTAAGCCCTGGTGTAAATATCTCGCCTCTCTTAACAACAAAAACATTCGATGAAATAGTCTCAGCTACCCGCCCAAACTCGTTGAGAATAATGCACTCATCGAGTAAATTTCTTTTCCTGTAAAGTCCCGCTTTCACGTAAAGTAAGGCGTTACAACTTTTTACTGTTGATAGAATATTTACCGATTTTTTAATATCCGGGTATACATCTACTATTAAACCTTGTTGGTTGTAAGCGTAAAACTTAAAGTCTAGGGGCTGACTCTCCACAATAATTGATGCATCGCTACTTTCGGGTGTGTAAAGCCCCTTCCCATTTCTAAAAACTGAAACCCTTACTCGGGTACTCCCAAAATGGCGATTCTTATTGAGTAACTTGGTGATTACCTCCCCAAGCTTAACTTTTGATATGGAAGAGGGTTTTTCAATCTCTAGAATTTGTAATCCTTTGGTCAACCTTTCATAATGTAATTCCAGATGGTAAGGCTCTGTTCCGTAACAATGAATTGTTTCAAACAGACCATCGCCGTATCGGAAAGCCCGGTTTGAAACGGCCAATACCAAACTATCGGCACGATGAAACTCGCCATTATACCATATGTAAGCATTTTGAGTCATCGCATACAAAGATAGCTATCCTTTTAGGTATTCAATCGCCATTTTAAAAAGACGGGGTTGCACCCTTTTGTAGGTTAAATTTTCAGGGATGCTGTTAAATGCTTTTACTTCCCCAATTTCACTTTGGGGTAAAGCTCCAAGTTCTGTTATTTCGGCGTAAAACATTCGCCCATAGGATACGGCCCCATCGAGCCGCACTGTATAATCAAATAGTTGCTTTATGGAGTATCGAATTGCTCCTGTTTCCTCAAAAAGTTCCCTATTTGCAGCCTCTACGGGCAATTCGCCCGGTTCAATATGACCTCCTGGCAGTTCCCAAGTATTACGGTTTTTATTACGCACCCATAGCCAATTCCCATTCATGCAACTAACAATAGCTACCAGCTGCAAAACACTTGCATCTAAACCATCGGGGTGTATAATGATGTGCGCCTCGGCTTGCATGGGTATCAAACTATAGCCCCAACTGCTTTAAAAAGAAAAAAAACAGTTTTGGGTCGATAAGGATTGGGTAAATGAATCCGAATACCGCACCTACAAAGTGTGCATCGTGATTTATATTATCGCCTCCCTTACGGCTCATGTAGTTTGAGTAAAAAAGGTAAGCAATGGCAAACACAATTCCAGGAATTGGTATAATAGCCATAAGGTAAAGCTTTTCCAGAGGACTAAAGAAAATGCTGAAAAACACAATAGCCGAGACAGCACCAGATGCACCTACGCTCTGGTAGTATGGGTCGTTCTTATGCTTTCTCAGCGTGGTTAACGATGAAACTATTGCTGCACCAAGGTAGAGAATGAGAAAGTGAACCTGGTGCATACCAATGCTACCAATAGATTGTAGTTGCTTTAATATTGATTCCACATACCTGCCAAACGATAGCAACACTATCATATTTACAAATAGGTGTAAAAAATTGGCATGAACAAAAGCATGCGAAATCAACCTATACCACTCATTCCGCTTAAATACTATGTATGGGTTAAGCAGTAACCGTTGAAATAGGATGCTGTTTCCAAATGCAGCAAAAGAAACAATAGCGGTAATAGCAATGATTATATAGGTCATTTCCCGAATACTATAAGGTAAATTAGTTCCCGCAGCAGTTCGCCATGGTCGGTTGAACCGTTATTAACACCCTTTGACCGCATATCGTACTCGCTGAGCCAGTGTATAATACTTACACAGCGCGATGGGCTGTATCGTTTGGCTGCCCTCTCGTACTCAGCAACAAAAAACTCGTTTACACCCAACTCCTTGGCCACTGATGCTTTTGACTTGTCAGCTAAAAAGTGATACTTTAGTATTTTGATGAAATACTGGTAAATAGCAGTAATGGTCAACACAAAAGGATTGGCATTGGGATTCCGTGCAAAGTGGTCGGCAATGCGCATGGCTCGGGCAAAGTTCATCTCGCCAAGCGCCTTGGTTAGTTCAAAACGGTTAAAATCACGGCTTATACCAATGTTTCGCTCAATATCTGCGGCCTGAATCAGTTTGCTATCAGCAGGAAGTATAATTGCTAGCTTATCAAGTTCATGGGCCAAGCGGCTCAAATCGTTACCAACAAACTCGGTTAGTAGGTTTGCCGCAAGTGGGTCAATTTTAATACCTTTATCCTTAAGGTATCCAACAATCCAATCGGGAATTTGGTAGTCGTAAAACTTTTTTGATTCAAAGTAAATCCCCTTTTGCTTTGCAAGCTTTACAACCCCTGAGAGCTTATCGGATGATTTCTTGCCATCGCTGGCTATTTTGTGACAAACTACCAGTATTGTTGAATTCAGCGGAGTTTTAAGGTAGATCTCCAAATCGGATAGGTTACGCACGTTCTGCGCTTCCTTAACAATTACTACCTGGTAGTTGGACATCATTGGAAAGCGACGTGCCGCGTTGATAATATCGGCAGCAGAAATATCCCGACCATAAACCACGGTCTGGTTGAAGGCTTTCTCGGAACTGCTGAGCACATTGTCCTCAATGTACTCAGCAATCTTGTCGATAAAGTATGGTTCATCGCCGGTCAGAAAGTAAATGGGTTTATATATCTTATTCTTCAGCTCCTGAAGAATATTTTGAAACGTTTCAACTGTCTGACTCTGCTTGGCCATATATCAAACCTAAAAACGTAGGTGCTTTACCGATTCGCTGTTGTTTATCAAACGGGTTAATGATTCAATGCCAATCTTTATCTGCTCCTCAACAAAGAGTGAATTTACCTTCTGATCGCTTTCAGCGGTTTTAACCCCTTCCGAAATCATGGGTTGGTCAGTAACCAGCAGAAGTGCCCCGGTAGGAATTTCATTATAGAAACCAACCGTAAAAATGGTTGCGGTTTCCATATCAATTGCCATTGCACGGGTACGGCGAAGGTACTCCTTGAAATTATCGTCGTACTCCCAAACCCTTCGGTTTGTGGTAACTACAGTACCTGTCCAGTAATCGCGGTTGTGGTTACGAATGGTTGAGGAAACTACACGCTGTAGCGTAAATGCTGGCAAAGCGGGAACCTCAGGGGGCATATAGTCGTTTGAGGTTCCTTCGTGCCTTATGGCTGCAATGGGTAGTATAAAATCGCCTACGTTGTTCTTCTTTTTCAGGCCTCCACATTTTCCAAGGAAAAGTACCGCTTTGGGTTTTACGGCGCTTAACAAATCCATTATAGTTGCAGCATTGGGACTACCCATGCCAAAATCGATCATGGTTATACCATTTGCAGTGGCACAGGGCATGTTGGCATTTGGATTAACAATGGGCACATTAAAGTAACTAGCAAAGAATTCAAGGTATCCCCTAAAGTTGGTTAAAAGAATATGGGAACCAAAATCCTCAAGTGCTTGCCCGGTATACCTTGGTAACCAGTTCTCAACAATTTCTTCTTTTGTCTTCATACCAACACATTTAAATTTTATCAACAAGTATATTTCGGCAAAGATACGGCTATTCGCTCAATCTTAAAATAGTGTTTTTAAACATACTTAACAAAAGTGATGTGCTATTTTGGTGAAATTTTCTAGCAAAGGCTAATAATTACCAGCTTGTTTTGGCTGGCGAAAACGTTAGCAAGACCAAGGATGATTTAAAAATTTTTAATTTTGCTGCATGAGCACAGTTAACGGAGGTTCACTTAACTTTCCTGCCTACCAGTTCCGGGTAAAACAGGAAAATGGTAACCGTTACATTTTTGATGTAATCCGAAAAAAATTCATTGCACTTACCCCTGAAGAATGGGTTCGTCAGCATTTACTTAGCTACCTGATAACCGATTTAAACTTACCAGTAGGATTGATAGGTGTTGAGGTAAGTTTCTCATTCAATGGCGTAAACCATAGGGCCGATGTTGTAGTCTATAACCGAAAAGGCGAGCCAATACTACTTGCGGAATGTAAAGCACCTAACGTGGAAATTACCAACGAGGTTGTTGATCAGATATGCAGGTATAACTATGCGCTGAATGCCGAATATTTGTTGGTAACTAACGGGTTAAAGCATTTAATTTTGTGGCTTTCTGAGGGAAAAGGATGGATAACCCTAGATGGCTTCCCTGAGCTAAGGAATAAAATATAACTAAGATATGAGTAACCTTGAAAAGTATTTTGAGCAATTCCGTAAAAACATTGTAGGTATCGATGCTACCTATAAAACCATTTATGGTGAACAGAAACTAATATATGCCGACTGGATTGCCAGTGGCAGGCTATACAGGCCTATAGAGGAAAAAATGCTCCATCTTTTTGGGCCAATGGTTGCCAATACTCATACCGAGAGTAGCTTTACCGGAAAGTTCATGACAGAGGCTTACCACTATGCCCTTAAAGAGATTAAACGACATGTTAACGCTGGCCCCGAGGATGTAATTGTTACATCAGGGTTTGGAATGACATCGTCTATCAACAAATTTCAAAGAATACTTGGCCTTAAGAACAAAAGCTTTGTATTCCAAAACCCCAAGGAAAGGCCCGTGGTTTTTGTTACACACATGGAGCATCACTCTAACCAAACATCGTGGTACGAAACCATTGCTGAGGTTGTAGTGGTTGAACCCGATAAGGATCTTTTGGTTTCGCCACAGAAACTCCGCGAAACACTGGAGCGATACAATGATAGACCAATGAAAATTGGTTCATTTAGCGCATGCAGCAATGTAACCGGAATAAAAACCCCCTACCATGAGCTTGCCAGAATCATGCATGAGGCTGGCGGTTTATGCTTTGTGGATTTTGCAGCATCGGCACCATACGTAAAAATTGATATGCATCCTGCCGATCCCATGGAGCGTTTAGATGCCATTTTCTTTTCGCCCCATAAGTTTCTGGGTGGCCCTGGGGCCTCAGGCGTTCTCATCTTCAACTCAAACCTTTACAAAAACCGTGTGCCCGATCAACCCGGAGGTGGCACGGTTGACTGGACAAACCCATGGGGTGAGTATAAATATATTGATGATATTGAACGACGCGAGGATGGAGGTACTCCAGGCTTTTTGCAAGCAATCCGTAGTGCATTAGCCATTCGATTGAAGGAGCAAATGGGTGTTGAGAATATCGAAAAACGCGAAGAGGAGCTAGTTCACCTTGCCTTTGAACGGTTGAGTAAAATTAAAGGGTTACACATTTTAGCCGATAACTGCCTAAATCGAATTGGAGCAATTTCGTTCTATATTCATAACTTGCACTACAACCTTATTGTAACCCTACTTAGCGAGCGCTATGGCATACAAATGCGTGGAGGGTGCGTGTGCGCAGGCACGTACGGACATTTCCTACTTAATGTAAGTAAGGAGCAATCGCATCGGATTACTGATTTAATCAATAAAGGCGACCTGTCCGAAAAACCCGGATGGGTTCGATGGTCGTTACATCCAACAACTACCAATGCCGAAGTAGAGTACATTGCCAACGCGTTAGCGGAGATTGTTGCAAACGGTAAGGAATGGCAAAACGAATACTCCTACTGCAAGCATACCAATGAGTTCTGCAACAAGAACCCTGAAGCAGCAATGCTTTGGAAAAATGTTGAGGAGCACTTTCAATTATAACCAGTAAAGCTAAAATTATCGCCAGTTTTAACTTTTGGGTAGGCGAGGTTTAGGATTTAATAGCTGAAGTAAAACCTCGTCCTCCCATCCATTCAATGTTTTTAACCAATCCTTTTTTACACCAACCTTAGTAAAACCAAGGTTCTCAAACAAGCGCAAGCTAATAACATTACTTGCCGACACATTTGCATAGAGCTGGTTTAGCTGGAGCACCTCAAATACATATCGGATTAGCACGTTTAAAGCCTCAGTAGCATAACCTTTTCTGCGGTCTTCGTTTTTGGCTATCAAAACACCAACGCCCGCCCGCAAATGGTAGGGATCAAAATCGAACAAATCAACAAGGCCAACCGGAACATTCATAAGCGAGTTCTGATCCTTAGCCTCAATAATCAGCCGTAGCTGCTTGGATTCCCATATGTCTAAATGCGATGTCTCAATATACTTTTTGAGCAGGTATTTTGAGAAAGGTGTAAGCGTATTACTGACCTTCCATATTTCCATGTTGTTTTCCCAGCTGTAAAGCAAATCGACATCCTCTGGTTCAGGTGCACGAAGCTTTACAACGCTATTTTCTAAAACATTACCCTCCATTACCTTTTTTCAAGTTTAACCAGAATTGCATTGGGGAATCCCATGGAGTTTACCTTTTCCAGCATCTCGGTAGCCTTAGCTTTTTCATTGAAGGCTCCAAAGTAGTAACGGTATAACCCGTCGTTACCAACCTCCTCGGTTACATATAGCCCCCGGAAAAAGTCGAGCGTTAAGGGTATCTCGCTTGTGGCAACAAGAATGGTAAAAACGCTTTGTTTTGTTATAAGATTTTTCTGCAAAGCAGCCACAAGGCGTTGAAGTTCAACCTCATTTACCAGCACGGCCCTTGATGCACCCATATCAATAATGGTATTGAGATGCTCAATGGCGTCGGCCTTTGACTTGTAAACATTCATACAAATCAATCGTCGTGATCCAATTACAAACTCACGAAGGTTGATATTAAACTTCTTCTCAATGGCTTTAATTAGATCAGGAGAAATTGTATCGTCGATAGGTGCAAGCATTATGGTATAGTTCTGGGTTTGAGGTTTGAGGTGTTCGGGAACATCAACAAACTCAATTTTTAGATTCTTGTTTGGGTTAAATACCCTAATGCTGGCTCGTCGGTTTAGCTTACGGCCATTGGGGTTATCGGAACCGTCGGGGTTGGTATTAGCGGCAAAGCTTACCAGGGAGCCCATACCCCTTACTACAAATCGTTTTTCGTCAATTCCCTTATTAACCAGGTACTCAACTACGGCGTTTGCCCTACGTGCCGAAAGCATAAGATTGTACATGGGTGAGCCCTTGCTGTCAGTATGGCCAATCACCTCGATATACAAGTCGGGATAATCAGTCATTAGCTTGTAAACCTTTTCAAGTTCAAACTGTGCATCGCGTTTCAGCTCGTAGCTGTCAAAGTCGAAAAGTACATAGTTGAACCGAATCACCTCTTCTTTGGTTATTGGCTTAGCATCAAGGTTGATATCTAAAAGATACTTTTCCTGGTTATAGGTGGAGGGTATGTGAAGCTGCAGTGGGTTCATTACGTAAAATTGGCTGGTAGCCTCAAGGGAGTATCTGCCAGGCTTAATTGCAACGCTGTAAGTTCCATCGCTTAAGGGTAAAGCCATGGCAATAAGGTTATTTGCAGTATCTTTAACTAAAATGGCGATACTGTCGGATTTAATATCGGCATTGTCAGAGAGATTAACCTTGCCAAAGAGTTCTATCTTACGTGATATACTGGGGTAGATGTTTACCTTGTAAAGTTCGTAAAAGGTTGATTGATTGGAAATGGCCATAGGCATTACGCCAGAAAGTGAATCGAGGGGGTAAAAGTAAAACTCATCGTCAGGTGTATTAAATGGATACCCAAGATTTATGGGCATAGACCAGGAATTACCATCAATCTTTCGGCTGTAAAAAATATCGAATCCTCCCATGCTGTTATGCCCCTGCGAGGCAAAGTAAAGCGTTCGTCCGTCGGGGCATACAATTGGCGACTCCTCGTTGTATGGGGTATTGACCTGTGGACCAAGGTTTACTGGGTTGCTCCATTTGCCATCGGGCTGCAAGCTGGACATGTAAATATCGGTTCCGCCATAGCCACCTTTCCGGTTCGAAACAAAATACATCTGTTTGCCATCGACCGATAGCGACGCAAAGGTCTCCCAATCCTTTGAATTGATTGGTGCTGGTAACTTTTTAACGGGTTGCCACTTATCGCCTACTAGCGTTGAGTAGTATAGGTTGCCCGAGGTTACTTCATTGACAAAAAGAATCAAGTAATCGCCGGTGTAGTTAAGGGCGGTTGTATAAAGTTCGCCCTCTACCCTAAGGTCAAGTGTAATATTCCTTGGTGAACTCCACTTGCCATCAATCCAACGGGAATAGTATACTGCAGTATAGAATTTTTCCTTAACCGTAAACACCATGGTTTGCCTATCGCCCGATATTACTGGGTAATTGCAATTCTTATTCCTATCGGGAAACAGGTCGATATGTTCGGTTTTCATCACAATAGGCCTGGAAATGAAATTGCGAGCCACCTCGCATGCTTTTATCTGCTGGTTAACATAGTCGAGGTTGTAAACATCTCTAACATCAATATTATCCTTGAACTTCTGAAAAGCCAGCAGGGCGTCATCAAACTTAAAATTTACCATGTAGGCTTGTCCCAGGTAAAAATAGGTTTGAATGGGCGCGGCAGTCTCGCGGTAATACCCTTCACGGTATTTAGGGTTTACATTCTTTGATGCTTTTTCTAGGTAAGGTATAGCATTCTGTTTTAGTCCGGGTATGTTTAGGTAACACATACCCAACTTGTAAAGGATATTGGCATTGGTAGAATCTTGTTTGTATAGGCTCTGGTAAAGGGGAAGTGCCTCCTTGAAGTCCTGAAGAAAGAAGTAATACTCTGCATCGCTAAAGATTTGCTTGAAACTATCCTGAGCCTTAACCTCGCTAGCTGTGAAACTAAGAATAAATTGCAGTGCGATTAATGCCTTAATAAACTTTTGCTTTACCATATTTTGCAACCAATTGCATTAAACTTTTTAATTCATCAAATAAGCAAATTTAGCATTTATTAACTAAATAAACTAATGTTCAACGTAATAGTGAAAAAAAATATTGAAAAAAGGCTGCCTGAAGTTGGCAGCCTTAATATATTAAAGAGACAATAAGGTTTTATACTTCCCAGGTATCGCCACTGTTGAGTAAATCGTCAACTGACTTAATCTTAGCGGTTTTCATCACCTCAAGCACTTGGTCGCGTACGTTATCATCGTAGGTAGAGTCTTTTACGTTACGGATTACACCAAGGGCAACAGGGTAATCGGGGTACTCCATGTTGGCAAGCATCATGTGAACACCAGGATTTGGGTTATAGGCATCGTGCACAAGTATATCGTCCATGGTAAAGCCACCCTGGCCAATGGTTACAACCTTAAGGCTCAGTCCGCTGAGAATTAGTCCTTTATCCCTGTTTTTTCCGAATACCATTTTTTCGCCATGGCGGAGAACAATCACTCTATCGTCGCGATGTTCACGGTCGGCTATGTTATCGTAAGCCCCGTCGTTAAAGATGACGCAGTTTTGAAGAATTTCAACAACCGACGTGCCATCGTGCTTAGCAGCTTCAACCATAATCTCAGCGGTAAGCTTAACATCAACATCGAGCGAACGGGCAAAAAACTTTCCCTGAGCGCCAATAACCAGTTCACCTGGGCGGAATGGATGCTCAACGGTACCAAATGGTGAAGTTTTGGTTATTGCTCCAAGTGGCGAGGTTGGTGAGTACTGACCTTTGGTTAACCCGTAAATCTGGTTGTTGAAAAGTAAGATGTTAATATCGATGTTACGCCTTACTGCGTGGATAAAGTGGTTACCTCCAATGGCAAGGGCATCGCCATCGCCAGTAACCTGCCAAACGCTCAGCGTTGGGTTTGCCACCTTTACTCCGGTTGCTATAGCCGATGCACGACCATGTATGCCATGGAAACCAAATGTATTAACGTAGTAGGGGAAACGGCTTGAACAACCAATACCAGAAACAAATACGTAGCGTTCAAGGTTATACTTTAGCTGTTTTGATACCTCGGGTAAGGCTTTTTGTACGGCATTCAGAATGGCGTGGTCGCCACAACCCGGACACCAACGCACTTCCTGATCGCTCTTAAAATCCTGTGGGGTGTAATTCATATATTGTTCTTCCATGGCTATTTACCCTCCAAAATTTGGTTAAATTTTTCAACCAGCTCCACCACGGTGAATGGTAGACCCTGAACCTTGTTATACTGTAAATAGTTGAATTGCTGATAATTCATTCGTAGGTGGTTTGCAAACTGCCCCATGTTTAACTCGCATACCACAAGCTTTTTGAAACGACCAAAAATGTCGGCAACATTCTTTGGCATGGGGTTTATGTAGTTGAAATGGCAAAGTGAAACTTTTTTGCCGTTTGCACGCATTTCCTGAACTGCATCGAACAGATGACCGAATGTTCCGCCCCAACCAATAACAAGCAGGTCGCCTTCGGGGTCGCCAATCACTTGCTGCTCAGGGATGAACTCCTGAACACGCTGAACCTTTTCAGCACGGATATCGACCATTCGTTGGTGGTTGGTTGGGTCGTGCGAAACGGTACCTTTTAGGAAATCCTTTTCCAAGCCCCCCACCCTATGGGCAATTCCTTTTTTACCGGGGAAAGCCCAACCACGCGCTAAGCGCTTCTCATCGCGAGCATAGGGCATATACCCTTCGGTTCCCTCCGCAACAATTGGTGGTTTTATATCCGGATAATCCTTCATGCTTGGTATGCGCCATGGCTCAGAGCCATTAGCAATATAACCATCGGTTAAAAGCAGTACAGGGGTCATATGCTCCATGGCAATTTTACCTGCCATAAAAGCATAATCGAAGCAGTTGCTTGGGGTGCTGGCGGCAATTACAACCATTGGTGCCTCGCCGTTGCGTCCCCAAAGAGCTTGCATAAGGTCGGATTGCTCTGTTTTGGTTGGCAAACCTGTTGAAGGCCCTCCACGCTGTACGTCAACAATTACTAAAGGAAGTTCCGTCATTACGGCAAGCCCCAAAGCTTCAGATTTCAGTGAAAGCCCAGGACCCGATGTAGTGGTGACTGCAAAGTTCCCGGCATATGCAGCGCCAATTGCGGTACATATTCCAGCAATCTCATCCTCAGCCTGAAGGGTTTTAACGCCTAAATCCTTACGCTTGGCTAGCTCTATTAAAATTTCAGTGGCTGGAGTAATGGGGTATGAACCACAAAACAGGGGTAAGCTCGCTTTTTCAGCAGCAGCTATTAAACCCCATGCGGTAGCCGTGTTTCCATTAATATTACGGTATTTACCCTTGGGCAAAGTAGTTGCCTGCTTTACTTTATAGGTGCTTGCAATGGCATGAATATTTGCGGCGTAGTTAAACCCATCGCGTAAAACTTTCTTGTTTGCCTCAACTACTTCGGGCTTTTTGGAAAATTTCTTTTCAAAGAATTTCTCGGTAAAGTTTAAAGGCCTATCGAATATGTAGTAAACCATACCCAAGGCAAACATGTTCTTACTTCGGATGATGCTCTTATTGTCCAATCCGCTATCCTTAAGGCTTTCCTTGGTAAGGTTTGTAATGGGAGCAAAAATCACCTTGTAATCCTGCAGGTTTAACTCCGATACTGCATCGAAAGTTTTATAGCCGGCACGCTGATATCCCTTTTCATTAAACTGGTCGGCATCAACTATAATCATACCGCCACGTTTTACCCATTTGGCGTTGGCTTTTAGGGCTGCAGGGTTCATTGCAATTAGCACATCGCAAAAATCGCCTGGGGTATTAACTTTTCGGCTTCCAAAGTGCACCTGAAAACCCGATACACCACCAATGGTGCCCTGTGGGGCGCGTATTTCCGAAGGGTAATCGGGGAAAGTGCTTACATCGTTACCAAAAAGCGCCGATGCATCGGCAAACAGGGTTCCGGTAAGTTGCATACCATCGCCGGAATCACCTGAAAATCGAACAACAACCTCGTCCAGCTCTTGGACACTTTTTTGTTTATCCATAAAGATGCTGTTTAGTTTTTAAACATCCTGAATTGTATAAATCTGATATCCAGAATGTTATATTGTTTACTACTTATTTATTTATGACACAAAATTAGGCTTTTTTATACACAGCAATCGTTTTAAAACATATTTTACGGCATGTTTTTCATTTTTACCTTAACCATAAAAATAAGCTAACAACTACTTTGAATACTTACTAAGCAACCTGGAAATCCGGATAAAGTGAGGTCCCTCCCAGTAAACCTGCCCACATCTAGAACACTGAAAAAACTCACTGTAAATCTGGTAGGTAGTTGCAGGAACTAAGTTTTTAACCATGGGTTTATCAACCTGTTCTACCTCACCATTGCACAGCGAGCACCTTGAAAACGGATCAAGGTAGTGATCAAGGTCAAAGTAATGAACCACCTCGGCAAGCTGTATTTGAGGATTTGTGTTTCTGAGAAAATATCCAAATTGGGCTAGGCCGTTACGCAGGATACCCTTATCGCGGGTCAAAATAATTCGGCCATCGGCTTGTGAAATATCAAGTATCTGATTGTCAGTAAATGACTTATCGTAAAGTGTGTCGATTCCGCAAAAGCGGAGGTATGCGGCCAGTCGGCCTAAATGAACATCAAGAATAAACCTAGGGGGCTTTTCAAAATCTGGTCTTAACGCAATTGCCGATACTGGTAATGAAGTAAATTTTGGGTAACACGAAATTAGTGTGCCGTTGGCAGGACGGTAATCAAATTTAACCGGTAGGCTATCGGCTAAAATCAGAAAAACCTCAACATGAGGAACCCCTATCGATTCAACCAAGTCCTTTACAGTGGGCATCCCAAAAAAACCTACACGCTGATCCTTATGCTTTTTGCCTTGTGGCAAAAAATCGTTCAGATCGCCATAAACTCTAATGTTCACAAACTTTTTGAACTCAACCGGCACGATAACTGTTAGTAAGTATTAAATTTGCAGTAAATTACAAAATGGTATGGCAATAATCAAACCCTTGAGGGGAATTACCCCTAAAATTGGTAAGAACTGCTTTATTGCTGAGACTGCAGTGATAATAGGTGATGTTGAAATTGGCGAAGATTGCAGTATTTGGTACGGCGCTGTGCTTCGTGGCGATGTTAACTCCATTAAAATAGGTAACCGGGTTAATATCCAGGATAATGCGGTGCTACACACCACCTACCAGAAAACAACCATCGAGGTTGGCGATGATGTATCGATTGGACATGGCGTAATACTTCATGGCGCCCAGGTAGGCCGGGGAGCCTTGCTAGGAATGGGTTGCACCGTTATGGACAACGCTAAAGTTGGTGAGGGGGCAATAGTTGCTGCCAACGCCCTGGTATTGGAGAACACTGTTGTTGAGCCCACATGCGTTTATGCAGGAGTTCCAGCTCGTTTTGTCAAAAAGGTTGACCCAGAACTTAGCCGCGAAACCAATGAGCGTATAGCCCGCAACTACCTCTTTTACTCAGGCTGGTATAAAGATGGTGATGCAAAGTGATATTAAGGCATTATTTTTGAACTCATTTACCGTTAACCAAAATCAAAACCATGAAAAACAGAATCTGGGTTTTAGCTATTTGGATGCTTGGCATATCCGCTTCGGTTTCCTTGGCTCAAGAAACAAAAATCAACTGGATTGAAATAGATAGGGCTTTTGCGGTAAACGAAAAAACACCCCGAAAAATATTCATCGATGTTTATACCGACTGGTGTGGCTGGTGTAAGAAGATGGATGAGAATACTTTTACCAACCCTGTAATAGCCTCGTACCTCACCCAAAAGTTTCACGCAGTAAAGTTCAATGCCGAAGGGACAAAAGATATTACATATAAAGGTAAGGTATACAAGAATAAGGGGCAGGGGCAACGTAATCCGCATGAGTTTGCTATAGCTATTCTTCAAGGCAGGTTATCGTATCCCTCAATAGTGTTTATGGACGAGAACAATAACCTAATTACCTACATTGCCGGATACCTTACTCCTGAACAGCTAGAACCAATAATGGCTTACATTGAAAGCGATGCTTACAAGACCCAGAAATGGGAAGATTTTCGGGCAAAGTTTGTAAGTAAACTAAATACCGTGGCAAATCCTTAATCACTTACCCGGAAAATTAACAGGCAATTGGGCTATCAGTCCATACTGAAATACGCTTAAACGCTTTTCAACAAGTAGCTGCTTGCCATCAATAACTCTCATGTTAACTGCAACGGGTATTCTGTAGTAAAACCTGTCGATTTTGGCTTTTAAAGCAATGGTTTCCACGCTATTCTTGGTAGCATCAATATTCTCAGGATATTCAGGTTGATCAAACTCAATGAGTATTGGGCGTCCGGAAAGGTCGGTTGATGAAAGTAATCCTTTGCTTTCGGAAAAACGGAAAAGGATAGCGCTCTCGCCTTCGGTGTTCGAAGGAATGAAACTATAGGTTTGAGTGAATGTGTGAGTAAACCTTTTACCTACAAATAGTGCCAGGTATTCGTCCTCCAGCCTTTGAAGCTCCTTCAAAATAAGCTGAAGTGCATCGCCACTGAATGGATGGTCGATATCAGGGGTAAGAAAATCGAGCCTTTTTTTTCGGATGCTAAAAATAAAATCGGCTGCCTCCTTAGCTTTTTCCTCAAGGTTGCGTTCAATGGTCATTGAACGCTGTATGGGTACCCTAACGTAAACACTGTCGCGCAGGGTTCTACCATAAAATGTAGTTGTTTCCTCGGCAACAAAAGGGTTAACCGATAAATCCTTAAAAATTACCTCTCCTTTAATGCTAAATTCTTTGTTTTTAGCAATGGCTCTACTTTCAGGGGTTTGGTTAACAGGTAATATTAACCCTTCATCAGAAAGTTTTATAAAGTTACCATAACCCTTTCCCGATGGGTAAATGGCAAAGACTGCTTTGGGATCAGGTTCAGCGGTGGTTTCTACATCTATTTTCTCAATTAGATACTCAACCTTTTCGGTATTACTTACCCCGTCGATACCCAAAAACTTTTTGGCATAATCGGCATATGGGCCGGGGAAATATTCGCTTTGAGAGCTAACAACCCTTACGTAAACCACAGTTCGGGGTAACGTATAGTAAACTGCAACTTTTTTATAGTCAATTGTTTTACCAACTGGTTCAACTTGAATGGTTTTACTATTACAGCCCAATAATACAAGGGATAGAACTACTAAGAAATGATTTTTACTCATCATTGTTGGTTATGTGTTGGAATGCTTTACAAATATAGTTCACAATGTCCGAAGCGCACAAGCCAATTTGTCCAAATTCGTCGGCGGCCAAGTCGCCTGCAAGGCCATGGATATAAACACCTGTAATAGCAGCATCGGCTGGGGGAAGCCCACGAGCCAGCAATCCGGTAATTATTCCACTAAGAACATCGCCGCTCCCTCCGGTTGCCATCCCCGGATTTCCGGTGGAGTTGAAATGAACATTGCCATTGGGCAATACTACCCTTGTGTATGCTCCTTTTAGAACAATTATCACCCCGTATTTTTGTGCCATTTCTCTTGCACGTTCAAGCCTCTCCCAGCTACACTGCGATTTCCCAAAAAGGCGGTCGAACTCTCCGGGATGTGGTGTTAATATCAATACATTGTTTGCATTGTTAAGAACTTCAATATTCCTGGAAAGTAAGTTAAGTCCATCGGCATCTATCACCAAAGGTAATCGGCTGGTTTTAATCAACTTGACGAGCATTTGTTCGGTTTCGGTACTTTGTGCAATGCCTGGGCCCACGCAAACCGCTTGATATCGATCCAGTTCAGGAAATTGGGTAATGTGAGTTTCACAGCTATCGATGCTAGCTAAGGCTTCAGGAACATTTACCTGGGCAATGGTATAGCCTACCTTGGGAATATGCATTGTTACTAATCCTGCCCCGCTCCTCACTACCGATTTAGCACATAGGCAAGCTGCTCCCATCATCCCATTAGAACCTGCAATAACTAGTGCATGCCCGTAAGTCCCTTTATGAGCAAAGGTTGACAACTGGAAAAAATCGGTTTTGATACTACTTGCCGTGGTATAATGGTATGGTGTAGCCGTATTTTCAATGGCCTCCGCATGCAGACCAATGGGTAGAACTACCCAGCGCTTTAGAAATTGCTCATTTTCTGGCATAAAAAAAGCCAGCTTGGGAAACTGTAAGCTAAGACAGTAGTCGGACTTTACCACAGGGTTATTGTTGGGTACTGGATTTGCCTCGCCAAAAAGACCCGATGGAATATCAATAGCGATAACCTTAGCCCCCGATGAGTTGATATGCTCAATTAGTTGAGCAGCAACCCCTTCAATAGATCGACTAAGCCCCGAACCGTATAGGGCATCAACTACCAGATCATCGGTATGAATTTCAGGAAAATCGGATTGATTTTTAACTAAAAATAATTCTGGCGTTAACTCCTTTAGACGATCAAGATTTGTTAAAAAGTCGGCTGAGTAAGAATCGGCTTTTAAGTAGTAACAGTGCGCGTTAAAGCCCGAATTAATTAGCAAACGAGCCAATGCAAGCCCATCGCCCCCGTTATTACCGGGGCCACAAAAGATTTTAATCCTTCGATTTTTATGGTATTTGCTTCGAAACCAGTTGAAAATAGCTGTTGCAGCCCGTTCCATCAAATCAATTGACTCAATGGGTTCGTTTTCTATGGTAAAAGCATCGATGCTTTTGATCTGGCTTGTTTTGAATACTTTCATTGATTCAGGCTATAGTGCTAAGTTACTAATTTTTCCCGATTGTTTATCCTGAACTGGTCAATTGTAAAAAATCCATTGATGAATCTCCTCTAAAAATGTTTCTCTCCCTTTTTTTCAACCCGGTTGATAATGATAATCCATGGTATTTAGATTTAACAGTTCACTTCCCTCTAACTCCCTCTATCTCCGTCATATTCCTAATTCTTCCGGTTCACGGTTCACGGTACACGGTTCACGAAAATAAAGCTCTCCAACCCCCTCATATCCTCAATTCTTCTTTTAACTTTTCACTTTTCACTAGTTCTAACCCCCTCTAACTTCCTCTAACTCCATCATATTCCGTTCATTCCGACTCATTCCTCTAATCCCGTCTGAATTCGTTAAATCATGGCACTTCGGTTTATTATATTTACAAAATAAAACCAATAAATGGCTATCGCTTTTAACATTTAGGTAAAATAAGCTTAACAAAAACATTATACAACATAATTTGTGGATTTGGAAATAAACCATTAAATACTATTTTTGTCAATCTTGAAAAATTGAAGATAAACCAAAACCATAATTTATATGTTGAAAAATCATCCTAAAGGACTACTGGTAGCGTTCTTCTCCAACATGGGAGAGCGTTTCGGTTTCTACACCATGATGGCCATCCTGGTGTTATTCCTACAAGCTAAGTATGGCCTATCGGCCGAGGAAGCCGGCGGATACTACAGCTGGTTTTACTTTGCTATTTATGCGTTAGCCCTTATTGGCGGATTAATAGCCGATGCAACCAACAGGTATAAAACGGTAATTCTGTTGGGGATAATCATTATGTTTGGTGGCTACGCAATGATTGCCATGCCTGGCATGAGCCTGACCATGACATTACTTGGGCTTTTCATCATTGCATTTGGGAATGGCTTATTCAAAGGTAACCTGCAGGCCGTTGTAGGCCAGATGTACGATAACCCTGAATACTCAAAGGTTCGCGATACTGGTTTCATGATTTTTTATATGGGTATAAATGTAGGTGCATTCTTTGCCCCATTTGTAGCTACCGGTATCCGTAACTGGTTTCTTCGCAGCCAAGGCTTTGAGCACGATGCCAGCCTACCCTCACTTTGCCATGCATTCCTAAACGGAAAGGTAACCGATCCTGAGTCGCTCGCAAATTTCGAAAGCCTTGCCAGCAAGGTTTCGGGTGCTACTGTTGCCGGTACAGAACAACTCACTACATTTGCCAATAATTACATTGATGCCTTTTCTCGTGGTTATAACTGGGCTTTTGGCGTTGCTGCAATTGCAATGGTGATCTCGCTATTTGTATACGTAATTTTCAACAAAAAATTACCCAATAAGGAGAAAAAAGTTAGCACTACACCAGCTGCGGGGTCGCTATTTACAAAAAAGAACCTTCTAAACGTAATTGTACCCATTGCGCTCGTAATACTGACAGGAGCGATTTTCTGGTTGCTCGGAGCCGAAATTGCTTTAGGATTGGCCATTGGTCTATTCTTTGGCTTTGTGGCCATGATGTTCATGATGTCAACCAAGGAAGAGCTTCCGAAGGTTACCTCGCTTCTACTCGTATTTGTGGTTGTAATCTTTTTCTGGATGTCGTTCCACCAGAACGGTTTAACCTTGACCCTCTTTGCCCGCGACTATACCGTTAAGGAGGTTGGACCTTTCACTAATATCTTCTTCAACTTATGGTCGATGCTTTCGTTTATTGGCACTATTGCAGGTTTAGTGTTAATGTTTGCCCGTAAACAGATTCGTGAGAAAGTAATTGGACTAATTATGTTTCTTGGCCTTGGTTATTTAACTTACTACCAGGCTATCAAATTTGGGGCTTCCAACCCAATTGCACCCGAGGTTTTCCAATCGTTTAACCCATTGTTCATAGTAGTGCTTACATTCCCTGTTATGGGTGCTTTTGCCTGGATGAATAAACGCAATATGGAGCCCTCAACCCCTAAGAAAATTGGTATAGGAATGATAATTGCTGCGATTGGCTTTGTGGTTGTTCTATTAGGTTCGATAGAACTGATTGCTCCAAAAACCATTGAGACGCAAGGGCTAACCGAATGGGGCCGAGTTTCGCCTTACTGGCTAATTAGCAGCTACCTGATTCTAACCATTGCTGAACTATTCCTCAGCCCAATGGGATTGTCGTTTGTATCAAAGGTTGCTCCTCAACGCTTCCAGGGATTAATGCAGGGTGGTTGGCTACTTGCTACTGCCATTGGAAACAAGTTGCTTTTTGTAGGCAGCTTCTTCTGGGAAAGAATTGAGCTATGGCAGCTCTGGACAATCTTTATTGTTTGCTGCTTACTCTCGGCAATTTTCATCTTCTCCATTATGCGGAGGTTGGAAGAAGCAACCAAGTAAAAATCAATTATACTAGTCTTAATAAGTGGGTGCCCATTCAGGTACCCACTTTTTTTTTAAAACATTTATTGCTCTCAGTGCTTTGATTTGAAGTGAGATTCAATATTATACTTTTGGGCTCCTGTTATCTGACTTAAACTTCCTTGTCTTTCCCTTGCAAAAAATAATTTTCCGAAAATGGTGATTGTTAAATTAATTGCACTACCTTTGCCGCGAATTGAGAAACGCTTCAACACAGAATATTTTGCCGCATCTAGCCGATTCCCGACAAAACATCAGTTAAGCAAGGCCTCAATCAAAAAAACAATTTATTTATCAATCACAATCTAATTTTAGTTTATGAACATTTACGTGTCAGGTCTGAGTTACCGCATTAACGATGACGACCTAAGGCAACTTTTCGAAGAGTATGGCCAGATTAACTCGGCCAAAGTAATTACCGACAGGGAAACAGGGCGTTCGAGAGGATTCGGCTTTGTTGAGATGGCCAATGATGAAGAGGCCCGTACTGCAATTGAGGAACTTACCGGCGCTGAATACGATGGTAAGGTAATCAGCGTTTCAGAAGCAAAACCCAAAACCGACAAGCCCCGCAACGGTGGTGGATTCAACCGTGAGCGTCGTGGCGGTGGTTACGGTGAACGCCGTGGGGGTTACAGCCGCGAGGGTCGCGATAGCCGTGGTGGCGGTCGCGGTGGCAGAAGGGATTACTAGGATTCTTTCAAGAATACCAAGTAAAAAGGCAGCCAAATGGCTGCCTTTTTTAATTTACTTATGTAAACGTTCCACTCTTGTTGCAAAGTACTTAGTGCTGCCCCTCCAGGGAACCCTGAAATAGCGTTTCTTGTAATGTATGTTTACCCTTTCACCACTTAGAGCTACCTGCTCTAGTTCCCTAACAAGTTCATGATTACTGGGTTCAACTGAAAAATCGAAGGTTTCAGCAATGGGGCTGGTTCCCCTTAATGCGCCAAACGACTCAAGGCCTAACTTGGCCTCATAGGTTTTGAATATCACACCTTTCTGGCTAATGCGAATTATTTTCCCTGCCATAACGCCTTCCTCATAAGTACCCCAGTAAAGGAATGCAGCTATAGCAACTAGTAATAGTGTAATGAAAAAAAGTATCCTACGAATGATCTTCATTTTTTTCGTCAAATATAACTACTAATGAAATTCAAGAAGCGATTCATGTACGCCCTTATGGATTTCGTACCAGAAATCAAGTGCAGCACTGCGCTTGTCCTCCTCAAAATACTTTATCCATCGGTCGAGTTCAGGATTGTTTACACCATCAACCTCCTTCTTTTTCCTTAGGAAGGAGTAAACAAAATCGATATTCCTTTCGCTTTCCCAGAATATGGATGCGTTACGGCTGTTTATTCGGCTTGCAGTAAGAAGTATCGAACGTTGAAACTTTTCCTTTAACCCGTAAAGTTGCTCAATTACATCAGGGAGAATATCCTCAGCCCATGCCCTGTGGAAGCGGCACATTCCCAGGTTATCCATTACAAGCTCGTTTAGCATGCGCTTAGCGTTTTCCCTTCCTAACTGGCGTGGAGGAACAAAATCCTTTCCGTAGTACATGTAGTACTTACCCATAATTGCCATGGGCGATAGTACTCCGGGTGTCCAGTACTGGTTGGGTACCATCCAGCCGGAGCGCGCAAAACCTATGTACATAAACTTATCGAGTACAGATGTTCCCTTACGCCGGGCAAGATGACGGGCAAACTTGCGTGCCCCCTCGCGCAAGTGAAAAACTCCGTTGGGATTCACCATCTGGTCGAGTAAAGCAATTCCAATGTTAGCGTTATGCATGGAGTCCTCCACAACACGGAAACCATTGGGTGTAAACACGGGAATATCGGCCATGCCAAGTTCTTGAGGCTCTACAAGCCCATCGGCCATGCAATCCATAAGCCACGATAACACACCACCCACCGAAATGGCATCGAAACCAAGCATATCGGCATGGTGGTTTAGCTTCTCGGCAGCTCGCTGATCGAATATTCCGCAAAGAGGCCCCATGGTTTGATAGGGCTCATAGTCTTTCTTGAACTCCCCGTGCATTTTTTTACATACAGCCCCACAAGGTTCACCACAGGTACGTTGCTGCTTGGTTTTAATGGTTTCCTCGTTAAACTGCTTAAGGTAGTGGTTTAGTATGAAATCGTTATGAATTTTAAGGCGTTCCTCCTCAGTCATGTAGATTGTTCGATAGTTGAAGGCCATAATATCGCCCTTCATGGTGGCGTAGTTTACGCCAAAGGTTCCACCGGTTTCAAACTTTGGATCGAAGCGATACTTGGTGGTAGCCTCCATATCCTTGGCAGCAAGGCGTTTCTGGTAGCGATCCTCAAACCAACTATCGGCAACGGTACGGTCGCGGAAGTCCTCATCGATATATGTTCCACCGTAAATAATGGCAACAATGTTATGCTGCTGCACCATTTTGGTTCCAAAACCTCCACGGCCAGCCCAGGTGTCAACATAGGTAATCTCATTCTTACGGATTGGAGCTGAGGCAATAGCTCCAAAATCGGTGTACATCGATGCTGGCCCAGTAGCAAGTATTCGGGGTTCATTCTCATAGCGGCTACCAAACTGGTTGAGTGCATACTGCATCATGGAGTAAACCCCACCACGGCCTTCGGCCCAAATGGTTCGCGGCCGTACTGGTAGAAGTTCTACCTCAATTTCCTCACCATGAATACGGTTTAGGTAAAGGATTGACGGTGCTGCAGCCTTGCCTACAATGGAAAACATATTTATTCCAAGGTTATCGAATACCAAACCGGCACCACCCATCGACGATATGTAAAAACCATGCCAACATGGCGAAATTCCGTTTACAATCAGGCGGTTAGAACCAGGAAAAATTGAACCAGCTAAAAGTCCAACCCCTATGTTTAAGCTGTTATGCTTATGCGATAGATGTATTCCCAAATCAACCGGCCCAAAAAAATCACCTACTTGGAAACGGTTCACCTTGTAAAAGCCACTTGCTGCATCTACCATCAGCACTTTTATGGTTGGATTTGATGTGCTCATTCTAGTACGGTTTAAAATTTCTGCTCAAAGATACAAAGGCAAGAATTATCTGTTATTAAAATAACAGATTTTAATATTGCCCATTTCCATTTACAAGTCAATATTGTTTAGTTAAGGTTATTTTTCATGTTGAGCGCAAGCGAAACATTACGCTATAGTGCTGAGTCCCGATTTATCGGGATAGACTTCGCCGAAGCATCTCATTGCTCTTTTCTCTTCAATCCTTTGAAGAGATCCCTCGTCTTTGCTCGGGATGACAAAAACCCTATATTCATTTCTGCTCCCTTGTCATGCTGAGCTCGCCGAAGCAACTCTTTGTGCCTATAATCCTTTATTCCTTTTGATTGTTTTTCAGACAATCGCTCTTTGCCATTCTTTTCCTTTGCGATGCAACGTTTCAGTGTTACTCTTTGGAAAAGGTATTGCGTGCATCGCTATACATGTGGGAATAATCATGGTGTTACAAATATTACGCCCCTACGGGGCTTGAAGCGTGGTTCGTTGTTCTTGAAACTATTGTCATGTTGAGCGCAAGCGAAACATCTCATGGGGTCAATTAGAGATCCTTCGCTACGCTCAGGATGACAAAAGAAGTTATTTGTGTAAGTTGCACGTTGTTCGTTGTACGTGAAATTGACCTCACCCCCTCCCCTCTCCTGTCAGGAGAGGGGAGAAGCAATTAGGAGACCTTATTGCAGGGCTAAAGTCTCCCCTCACAGGGGAGATTTAGAGGGGTCATCTGGGTTGTTTGTGGAAAACAGCTTCATCCCAGACTTTATTCCTGAGAGAGAATGGAGCGGAAGAAGCAGGCAGAGGCATAAAAGCCTGACCCGAGAATGGGTCGGGGGTGGAACGTTGCGGTGGGCTTAGTAAGCGATACCACATGAGCCACGCCACAGGCGTGGCGAATTGTATCGCGTGGCAGTTCCACCCGCGGGGTACCCATCGAGTCGGGCTTTTCAGCCTTGATTTTCTTTGGTTCTTTCTTGTATCAAGACAAGAAAGAACGTGAAAATCACTCTTTGCAATGTTTTTCCTATGCGATGCAATGCCTCACCCTTGCTTTTTGGCATACGCACTGCGTGCATCGCAATACAAGTGGGAGTAAACATAGGGTTACAAACGTTTCGCCCCTACGGGGTTGGAAGCGTTGTTCGTTGGTCGTGAAGCCATTGTCATGTTGAGCGATAGCGAAACATCTAATTTTGCGCTAAAGAGAGAGATCCTTCGCTAACGCTCAGGATGACAAGGGTAGTTGTTTGTTGAAATTTGCTTTTAAAAATGTTGTCATGTTGAGCGTTAGCGAAACATTTCATTTTGCGCTAATGAGGGAGATCATTCGCTGCGCTCAGGATGATAAGGAAAGTTGCTCGTAAATCGTAGTTCGTAAATGTGTAATAACCCCGATCAAGTTTTAGGTTTGCAGGCATTAATTACTATAACTATTTTTGTGCCGTTAATACTACACCATGATACTCAACTTTTTCTTCAAGCACAACGCTTACAAGCATATTTTTTTTGATTTAGACAGAACGCTATGGGACTTTGAGCAGAACATGCGCGATGCGCTTGCTGAAATCTACGTTAACCATAAGCTGGACTTGGCTTTTCCCAATCCTAATACTTTCATTGACTGCTTTAACCGAAACAACCATTACCTGTGGGATAAGTACCTAAAAGGTGAGTTGACTAAGGAAGTTCTTCGCTACAAGCGGTTTGAGATTACCTTGGCTGAGTATGGTATTGAAAGCAAACCCCTTGCCGAAACCATTGGCGATGAGTACTTAACCTTAATGCCCTTAAAAACTGCGCTAATCCCCGGTACTCGTGAAACTCTCGATTACTTGGCCAATAGGTATAAGCTACACGTTATCTCAAACGGGTTTAAAGAGGTTCAGCTACCTAAGCTGCAAAGAAGCAACATTGATAAGTACTTTGAGTGGGTTGTAACATCGGAACACTCAGGATTCCACAAGCCCGATAAGCGAGCCTTTGGGTATGCACTATCAAAGGCTAACGCCCGTAAGGGTGAGAGTATTATGATAGGCGACGACCTTGAGATAGATATACTGGGAGCAAAGAAGTTCGGTATGGATCAAATTTACTTCAACCCCAAAAGCAACCCTCACCAGGCCAAAGTTACCTTTGAGGTGAGGGAGCTAGTTGAGATTAAAAAAATCCTTTAACCCTAAAAAGGTATATTGGTATTATCAATTCCCTTACCGGGATTAAACGTAAAATCGTCAACAGGGTCGTTGTTCATCTTTGAGCTAAAGGTAACGGGGGCTGAGGATGTATAGGTAGGGGTAATAGTATTGGGAATAATAGTCATATCGTCCAAATCGGAGAATTTAGCCATTTCCTTCTGGAATCGCAGTCGAACATCATCAACTGCACCGTTACGGTGCTTGGCAACAATTATTTCAGCAATGCCAAGGGTTGAATTGCCGTCATCGTCAACATCAAAGCCATAGTACTCAGGGCGGTGAATAAAAATAACCACGTCAGCATCCTGCTCAATGGCACCTGACTCCCTGAGGTCAGAGAGTTGAGGGCGTTTGTTCCCCCCTCGGGTTTCAACTGAACGGTTTAGCTGCGAAAGGGCAATGATAGGAATATCGAGTTCCTTTGCAATTGCCTTTAGCGACCGGGAAATGGTGCTAACCTCCTGCTCTCGGTTACCCTTGGTATCGGTTGGGCCGGTCATCAGCTGTAGGTAGTCAATAATCACTATTCCTATGTTGTGTTGCGCCTTAAGCCTCCTACATTTAGCCCTTAGCTCAAATATGGAGAGTGCGGGGGTATCATCAATAAAAATCTTGGCATCGGCTAGCTGCTTGGTTTTAACGGTTAGCTGAGTCCATTCGTCATTCGATAGCTTTCCGTTGCGTATCTTTTCCGAGGGGATGCCCGATTCAGCAATGATCAAACGGTTTACCAGCTGAATGTTTGACATTTCAAGGGAGAAGAATGCCACAGGAACTTCGTACTCTACAGCCATATTGCGCGCCATGGATAGTACAAATGCTGTTTTACCCATTGATGGGCGCGCTGCCACAATAATTAAGTCCGATTTTTGCCAACCCGAGGTTAACCTATCCAAATCGGTAAATCCAGTCGGAACTCCGCTAAGACCATCCTCGCGCTTACCAGCCTCCTCTATCTGCTTGAATGCTTTAACTACAATGTTGCTAATGGGTTGAGTATCGCTTTTAATATTACCCTCTGCCACCTTAAAGAGTTCCATTTCGGAGTAGTCCAGCAGCTCATCAACATCAATATCATCCTCAAACGAACGTCGTTCAATATCGGTGGCAACGCGAATAAGTTCCCGCTGAATATACTTTTGTGCAATAATCTTTGAGTGATACTCAAGGTGTGCTGCAGATCCCACCTTGGAGCTAAGCTCAGTGATGTACGCTGCCCCACCAACCTCATCGAGCTTGGACTGTTTACGCAACTCCTCGGTTACCGTGAAAATATCGATTGGTTCAAGCCTTGCCGATAAATCCTGAATGGCTTTAAAAATAATCTGGTGTGTTTCCTTATAGAAACATTCGGGCTTAAGGATCTCGCTTGCAATAATTACACCATCCTTTTCAACCATTATAGCGCCAAGTACAGCCTGTTCAATATCAACCGCTTGAGGGGGAACCTTACCTAGCTCCGAAACCATAGGTTTAGCTGGTGAATATGGTTTTTTTCCCGTACTTTTTCTATCTCCGGCCATTTTTATTTGTTTTTGCAAAGCAAAGGTAGAATTTCAATTTGCGAAACGGAAGCTGCACCCAAAAATGTTTTTTCACATTCAAACATCGGTTACTAACAAGTTATTAACCGATGGGGTAAACCCACAAATTCTCAACACAATAGGAAAGTAACAGAAGATGTAGTGAATAAACTGAGGTCACAGAGCCTAGATTAACCGTAACGTTTCTTAAGGATAAGCAACAGGAATGCGCCAATGAATAGTATTGTGTTTGTTACGTATATGAAGGGATCTAAACGGATTAGGCCATAAACAATCCAAAAAACTCCGTTCAGCAGACCAATTACAATTCCAGACCAAGCCAAATCGTGGGTCTTTTTGGTTTTCCATGAAGTATAAACCTGTGGAAAGAATAAACTTGCCGCAGTTATTGAACCGAGCAAACCAAATACCTGAGCAACATCAATCATAGCTTAATAATTAAGCATTAAAAACTAAATGCTTTCCAGTCCTAACTCAATTGACTATAAGCCATTCAAAGATAGCCATCAAATATTAAGAAAAAAATCATTCCGTATGAATAAGCAAATTTCAATGAATATAATGCTATTATTTTCTTAGTATATGTTTTCCTTTTTCAATTCTTGATATTTTCTGTTCTTTAAGTAAAATTCCAAGAATACTAAAACTTAAATAATCCTTTGACCCACCAAGATAATCTGATTGAAGACCAAGGTACTTTGCAACATCAGAATTTCTAATACCTTCGGGATTTGCTAAAATTAATTCCATTACGCTGGCTTTAATCAACTCAAGTGCCATTTGGGCTTTTTCATAACATCCATCGGGGATATTTATTTTTGATTTAGTAGAAATTTTTTCTGGATTTGGGGAAACTTTATTAGTCAAAAAACCTCCCCTATTCTTTACTCCAAAAGCAGATATTAATTCTGCTTCTATTTTAAGAGCTTGTTCTTCAGTTAAATCATCTGCAATTATTGAGCAAATAACATCTTTACCCTCATCCTTAATACTTTTAATTGTTTTCCCTTTTTCAGAATCATCAATATTTAACTCATGCTCCCACGCTCTAGTCCCAGTTCCTTTACCAATATAAAATGGTTTTGCAGGTTTTGTTCTCGGATCCTTCAGCAAATAAACATAAAAAGGATTTCTAGCCATTCTCATAAGTTTTTTTGTTTATTCTTTGCTTATATTGAAATTTATTACTTTTCATAACTATCTAATACGCTTTACCTCTTTAACTATTTATAATTTCCTTTAGTACTAACAAAAATAGCAAACTTTAACTTATTCTATATCAATTACAGATTCTTATTACACCAATCTAAAAATAAGTCGCGATTATCAGGTTTAAACAATTAAACTTGCTACAGACTAATACATACATATTGATAAAAGCATAAGGTCTCAGAAGTAGAATTCTAACAATATATAAGCTTATATCCCACTGATTTTAAATATTGTAGACTCTATTCAGGACGGGTCATTCTTTATCCTTTACCCTTTATCCATGTATTTACTATCTTTGTTCTGCTTTTAAAACTTGAACACAATGAGGAACAAATGGATAGTAGTAGCCATTACTGTTTTGGCAGTTCATGGCTGTAAGGAAAACCGATTCGACTCAATTCAAACCCCTAGAGATGTTGAACCTGTTTCCATTACCAGGTTCGAGAAAGAGCTGTTTAGCCTTAATCCTGACAGCATTGAGAAAGCCTTCCACATTGTTTATCAAAAGCACACAAGTTTCACAAAACTGTTTACTGAGGGCATTATACGAATTGGGAAGAGCGATTCCCCCGATTTTTACAGGTACTTAGGGTTATTCCTCACCGATACCATGGTGCAAAACGCCAACAGAATGGTTGACAGTGTATTCCCAGCCAATGCTCCATTTGAAAAGGAGATTAGCAATGCGTTCGCGAGGTACTCTTTCTTTTTCCCAAACAAACCACTACCAAAGGTTTACACCTATATTTCAGGTTATAACCTATCATTGGCAATAGATGATAGTTTGGTGGCCGTAGGGCTTGACCGCTATTTGGGTAAAAATACCATACAGTATTCCCTGCTTGGCATACCTGTTTACCAGCAACGTAAGATGCACCCAGGTAAAGTTCCATCGGATGTTATGCGGGCCTGGCTGTACAGCGCTTTCCCTTTCCACGATTCAATCAACAACCTACTAAGTAACATGATTTACGAAGGGCAAATCATGTACCTAACCAAGCGGATGCTCCCACATCAACCCGACTCCCTTATTTTTGGTTTTACACCACAGCAGTACAAGTGGTGCCTAAATAACGAGTCTGCCATGTGGACTCACCTTATTGAAAATAAGCTGCTCTTTACCACCAATACTGTTGACATCAACAAGATGATAAACGATGCTCCATTTACATCGGGGTTTCCACAGGAATCGCCCGGAAGGGCTGCAGTTTGGATAGGCTACCGAATTGTTGAGCGCTTTATGGAGCGAAACAAAAATATCGATCTTCAGAGGCTAATGCTTATAAAGGATTATCAGGAAATCCTTACCCTGGCAAGATATAAACCGTAAGCAAAGTTGCCCATAAACAAATTTTGCTGTAACTTGTTATTCATAATTGGCAAAACTTATATGATGAAATCTATATAAGTTAATAACACTTTTCCTGAATAACCTAAATCATTTTTACTATGAAAAGCGATATTGAAATTGCACACGAAGCTAAAATGAAGCCCATAACCGAGATAGCCGGAATTCTGGGCATCAATCCTGACGATTTAATACCTTACGGTAAGTATAAAGCCAAAATTCCCTTGAGCTACATCGACAAGGAAAAGTATCAGCAAAACAAGTTGATACTGGTATCGGCCATTTCACCAACACCTGCCGGAGAGGGGAAAACAACAGTATCAATTGGCTTGGCGCAAGGCCTTAACCGAATTGGTAAACAAACCACAGTGGTTCTCCGTGAACCCTCGCTAGGCCCTGTGTTCGGTATAAAAGGAGGAGCAACCGGTGGTGGATACTCACAGGTTCTCCCCATGGAAGATATTAACCTCCATTTTACAGGCGATTTCAACGCCATTGAAAAGGCACACAACCTTCTTGCTGCGCTAATAGACAATAATTTACAAAGCAAAAAGCGTTCGTTAGGCATTGACCCCCGAACCGTAAAGTGGAAAAGGGTGATGGACATGAACGACAGATCGTTGCGCCACATCATTGTTGGGCTGGGTGGTACAACCCATGGGGTACCCCGCGAAACCGGATTTGATATAACAGCTGCTTCGGAGGTTATGGCAATACTCTGCCTTGCCGAAAACATGGAAGACCTGAAGCAGAGGTTAGGGAATATCTTTGTGGGCTACACCTACGATAAAAAGCCCATTTATGCTCGCGATTTACATGCCGAGGGTGCCATGGCAGCGCTCCTACGCGATGCCATAATGCCTAACCTAGTGCAAACCATTGAGAATACCCCTGCCATTATTCATGGCGGACCATTCGCCAATATAGCCCAGGGTACCAACTCGGTTATAGCCACAAAAATGGGACTCTCGCTCAGTGAGTTCGTGGTTACCGAGGCTGGTTTTGGTTTCGATCTGGGAGCCGAAAAATTCATTGATATCAAGTGCCAGTATGCAGGGTTAAAACCAAGTGCAGTTGTGCTTGTAGCCACAATAAGGGCTCTTAAATACCATGGCGGAAAGCCACTTAAGGAGGTTTCACAACCCGATGTAGAGGCTCTTAAAAAGGGTATTGGCAACCTGCAAAAGCATGTGGAAAACATGAAACTTTTTGGCATCTGCCCCGTGGTAGCCATAAATAGGTTTACAACTGACACTGATGAGGAAGTTGAATACATAAAAAGCGTTTGCAGGGAAATGGATGTTCAGGTTGCAGAGGTTGATGTGTGGGGTAAAGGTGGCGAGGGTGCCATAGAGTTGGCTAAAATTGTTAACAAGATTGCCATGAATTGCCCATACCAGCATAAAACCCTTTACGACTGGAACTGGACACCCGAAGCAAAAATCGAAACCCTTGCCAAGAAGATATACGGTGCTGAAGCTGTAGATTACACCGCTCAAGCAAAGGAGGATTTAAAGAAGGTATACTCACTAGGGATCGACAAACTGCCAATTTGTATGGCCAAGACCCAAAAATCGCTCTCCGATAACCCTGACCTGCTTGGCAGACCAAAGGATTTTGTGGTTACTGTTAGAGAAATTGAGGTTGCTGCTGGCGCAGGATTTATCATTCCAATTACCGGACAGATAATGCGTATGCCCGGATTACCCGATGAGCCTGCAGCCGAGCGAATTGATGTGGATAACAATGGAGTTATCAGCGGACTATTCTAACCTCACCTTTAGCAAAAAACAAGGTTGGCGCTTTGCCAACCTTTTTTTATACTTACTATGTTGAAACGGGAAGTATTTACTACAAAGCCAACTCAAACATAAACTCAATAACCCCCTTACATTTTCCGTTGGAAATACTACGGTTTAAATCAATAACAAACTTATTCTTTTTGTAAATATGATAGGCTAATCCAATAATCTCACGGGTTTTCTCAATATCTGTTCCGGTATAGTCAGTATAACGCATAACACCGTAAGCACCAAACAAGCTGAAGCGGTTTTTCAAGAACTTTACTTCTAGGAAAGCATTCAAACCCTTAGCTTTGTATGAGTTGCCCAAAGAATCGGCCAGTGTACCCTCATGGTTTCCCAGCGAACGGAATAGCTGCCCTGTAAGAACAAGTCTGCGAGATTCATAGCTCAAGAAACCCGTATGTGTATCCCAATCGGGGTAGAGTGCTGTATTACCCTTACCATGTGCTCCTGCATAGGAAAACTGTAAACCGGGTAAACGCTCAGGCATTGGCCGTACACTTAACCTCCACTGAAAAGTTTTATTGTTATTGAATTCAAGAGCATGGTAACCACCTCCGTTAAATACCCCCAATGCAATTGAACCAAATTTGCCGGGATAAGCATTGCTGACTGTTTTTTGGTAACCCTCATCAACCTTTCCACCCAGTAAAACCGATGTGGTAACCCCGAAATCGGCCGATGTGAGGATTTTCATGTCATCGAGGTACTGGCTAGCAACAACTCTGTACGCGTTAACCTTTTCCTCGAAATCGATAAAAGGGGTTGGAACTTCTCCAATTAATAGTTTAGGGCTTGTGAATACCCCATAACTGCCCTCGTCCTTAAGCTCAACATAGCAATACTTTAAGCGCATTTCAAGGTCACCTTCACCATCGCCCTCCTTGTCAATTGTTAGGTCGGGAGTTATACGCCCCGATAGATACTTATTCAACGATTTCTCAAAGTTGATATAACCCCTCTTCACTGAAAACTCGTTGAAGTTACCATTGCCTTCCACATAATACCTGTAGCCAAGAAAAATTTGGGTTGAAATCTTACTGCTTTCCAAAAGCTGCAATATCCTTTGATTTTGATGGTAAATTATTGAGTCGTTTACCTCTTGCGCGTAAACAAAATGTTGCAAAACCATTAAAGCCGATAGGAAAACAATATTTCTCATTGCTAAAATTTTAGGCAAAGATAGTTACGTCTATGTAAACTATATGTTAAGGTTTAAACGGTATGTTAAGTTAATGTTAAGTTTAACCCAAGTAACATGAATTTAGAGGAATGAATCGGAATGAGTCGGAATTATTCGGAATCAAAAGAATATGACGGAGTTAGAAGAAGTTAGAAGGAAAGTGAACAGTTAAACCCAACAATAATATGGCGGATAGAGCTAGCAAAGTTGGCTGCCACATTAGGTGTAATGAGATGTTTCGCTAACGCTCAACATGACAACATTTTTACATGCAACATTCAACGGACAACATCCTTGTCATCCTGAGCGCAGCGAAGGATCTCCCTATTAAGTGCAAAAATGAGATGTTTCGCTATCGCTCAACATGACAATATTCCTACGAACAACGGAAAACGCTTCCAGCCCCGTAGGGGCAAATCAACTAAGCCCAGGGTTTTAACCCTGGGTATTGTGGTATTCAAAATTATTGGCGATGCACGCAACACATAATCCAAAGAGCAAGGGTGAACCGTTGCATCGCAACTGAATGGTATTGCAAAGAACAATTTCAGGAAACCCAATCAAAAGAGATAAAAGATTAGAAGGTACGAAAAGATGTTTCGGCTAGCTCAGCATGACAATTGTTTCACGAAAAACGAGCAACAAACAACGTTTCCAGCCCCATAGGGGCTAAATATTTGTAACTCTAGGGCAATTCCCCTCATATGGCGATGCAGGCCATGCATAAGCCAAAGAGCAACGGTGAAGTTTTGCATCGCAAAGGAAAAACATCGCAAAGAGTGATTTTCATGTTCTTTCTTGTCTTGATACAAGAAAGAATCAAAGAAAATCAAGGCTGAAAAGCCCAACCCGATGGGTACCCCGCGGGTGGAACTGCCACGCGATACAATTCGCCACGCCTGTGGCGTGATTCATGTGGTATCGCTTACTAAGCCCACCGCCACGTTCCACCCCCGACCCATTGCCGGGTCTGGCTTTTATGCCTCTGCCTGCTTCTTCCGCTTCATTCCCTCTCAGGAATAAAGTCTGGGATGAAGCCGTTTTCCACAAACAACCCAGATGACCCCTCTAAATCTCCCCTGAGAGGGGAGACTTTAGCCCTGCAATAAGGTCTCCTAATTGCTTCCCCCTCTCCTGTCAGGAGAGGGGTGGGGTGAGGTCGTTTTTTACGAAAAACGAACAACGAGTTACTAGCAACGCTTCCCACCCCGTAGGGGCGTAATATTTGTAACACCATGATTATTCCCACATGTATAGCGATGCACGCAATACCTTTTCCAAAGAGTAACACTGAAACGTTGCATCGCAATAGAACAGCATGGCTAAGAGCAGCTTCCAAAAAAACAACAAGGATTAAAGGTTAAGGGATGCTTCGGAGGAGTCTATCCCGATATAGCGGGACTCAGCACGACGGGGAGCTATTTCGGCAGTAATTATCCTGTAAATTGGAAATCAAAATGACAAAAATCCCTAATTAAACGGTATTGGCGGTATTATTAATAATTCAAAAATATTGAAGGGGTGTGCTTTTTGAAGATCAGCGCTAAATTGTATTTTTGTAGATTAAGTTAACAAATTGGTTCGGGTAACGTTAAATGGTAAAACTTCGTTTACATGATTAATAGAAAAATCGTTTTAATAGGATTGGTTGTAACTGCCATATGCTTTTTTGTTTTAATGCTATCGTTCATTCCAAGGCCAAATTCGGGATTTGAGAGGTATAAATCGTTAAACCCTTGGAGCGACTCGGTTTACCAATCGTCGCTTATTTTTGCAATCCCCATACCTGAGAAGTTGAGTTTTGCCGGTGAGGAAGTTCCCCTTCAGCATTTCGATGTTCGTGAATCGCTTGACCGTGAACTACATGTTAACACCTTTTGGCACTCGCAAACGGTTCTTCTGCTAAAGCGAGCAAACCGCTACTTCCCAATTATTGAGCCAATACTCAAAAAAAACAATATACCTGACGATTTTAAATACCTTGCTGTTGCAGAGAGTGGCCTTACCCAGGCAGTATCACCTTCCAAAGCAGTTGGATTCTGGCAGATACTTGAGGGTACAGCTAAAGAATACGGGCTTGAGATTAGTAAAGAGGTGGATGAGCGGTACCATATTGAAAAGTCAACTGAGTTAGCCTGCCAGTACTTTAAAAAAGCTTTTGAGAAGTATGGTACATGGACCATGGCAGCAGCATCGTACAACTTTGGCATGAACGGTATTACAAAGCAAATTGACCGGCAGGATAGTAATTCGTATTACGATATGGTTTTGGGCGACGAAACCGGCAGGTATGTGTACCGTATATTAGCGCTTAAGGTGATTTTTGAGAACCCCAAGCAGTACGGTTTCTTTCTGGATAGCACTGACCTTTATCCACCACTTGAGTACACTGAGGTTAAAGTTGACAGCACCATTACCAGCATTGCTAGTTTTGCAAGGCAGTACGGCGTTAACTATAAACTCATCAAACTCTTTAATCCCTGGCTTAGGGAAAATTACTTGCCAGGCAAGCAAGGCAAATCGTACCTTATAAAGATACCACGTAAAGGTTTCCGTGAGGAGGCATATAAATAGGTTTTAGCATGTTTCAGGATATTGATAAATCGGCCTTAACCGATGAGGGTGAAATTGTTGTTGAGGGTGCACGCGTGCATAACCTGCGGAATGTTGATGTTACAATTCCACGGCAAAAGCTGACGGTAATTACTGGCCTGAGCGGCAGCGGAAAATCATCATTAGCATTTGATACCATATATGCTGAGGGTCAGCGCCGCTACATGGAAACCATGTCGGCCTACGCCCGGCAATTCCTGGGTACTCTTGAGCGACCTGATGTTGATAAGATTTCAGGGCTTAGCCCTGTGATTTCCATTGAGCAGAAAACCACCAGCCAAAATCCCCGCTCCACTGTGGGGACAATTACAGAAATCTACGATTTCCTCCGTCTGCTTTACGCCAGAGCGTCAACAGCCTACTCATACCAAACCGGGGAGGAAATGGTTCGTTATACCGATGAGCAAATCATTAACCTGATAAACGAAAGGTTTACGGGTAAACGAACCGCAATCCTAGCCCCTGTGGTTCGTGGACGCAAGGGGCACTACAAGGAACTTTTTGACCAGCTAAGGCGCAAGGGTTACCTCAACGCCCGTATCGATGGGGAAATAACGGAGCTACGACCGGCCATGAAGCTCGACCGCTATAAAACTCACTACATTGAACTTCTTGTTGACAAATTCCGTGTAGGCGAGGGCGATTTAAAAAGGTTAAGCCAGTCGGTGGCTACAGCAATGAACATTGGCAAGGGAATCATCATGGTGCTTGATATGGATAACGGTGAATACCGTTACTTTAGCCGCAACCTGATGTGTCCTACAACTGGCATATCGTACGATGAGCCTGAGCCATACACATTTAGCTTTAACTCTCCCAAAGGGGCATGCACACACTGTAATGGATTGGGTTACATAAACCAAGCCGATATTGAACGAATTATCCCCGACCCACAGCTGAGCATTAAACGAGGTGGTATTCAACCCTTGGGACCATATAAAAACTCGCTGATATTCTGGCAACTGGAAGCAATTGCCTCAAAGTACGATTTTTCACTTTCCGATCCCATTGGACAAATCCCTGAAGAGGCACTAAACGTGATTCTTTACGGTTCCGAAGAACAGTTTAAGCTAAAACACCCAAGCATTGGGGTAAACAGCTCATACTTCCTGAGCTTTGAAGGAGTAATCAGCTACATCCAAAACCATCAAACCAACGATGAGCTGAATGGCAAGGGCGACCGGTGGGCAAACCAGTTCATCAAACAGGTAACCTGCCCAACCTGCAAGGGAACAAGGCTGAAAGAAGAATCGCTATGGTTCAAGGTTGATGGCAAAAGCATAGCCGATGTTTCAGCCATGGACATTGAAACACTCTGGCATTGGCTTCAGGGTCTTGAGAATCGTCTTGGCAGCAGGCAAAAGGCAATAGCCACCGAAATACTTAAAGAGATCAGGGAGCGCGTACGCTTTTTGCTCGACGTAGGATTGGGTTACCTTTCGTTAAACCGCGGTTCTTCAACCCTATCGGGTGGCGAGAGCCAACGCATCAGGCTGGCCACCCAAATTGGTTCAAAACTGGTTAATGTGCTTTACATACTCGATGAGCCAAGTATTGGGCTTCATCAGCGCGATAACATCAAGCTCATAAACTCGCTTAAGCAGCTGCGCGATGCAGGCAACTCCGTGATAGTGGTTGAACACGATGAGGAGATGATACGCTCAGCCGATTACGTGGTAGATATTGGCCCACGCGCCGGCAGGCATGGCGGGAAAATAGTTGCAACAGGCACTCCCTCGGAAATACTGATGTCCAACTCGCTTACCGCTCAGTACCTCAATGGTCAACTTAAAATTCCTATTCCTAAAGAGCGGCGCAAGGGTAACGGAAAATTCCTAACCGTAAAGGGAGCACGAGGCAATAACCTGAAAAATATCACCGTGAAATTTCCTTTAGGTACATTTATCTGTGTAACGGGCGTATCGGGTAGCGGTAAATCAACCTTAATAAATGAAACGCTATACCCTGCCCTCAGCCGCCATTTGTACCGTTCATATGCTCAACCGTTGGAACACGATGGGATAGAAGGAATTGAAAACATTGACAAAGTGATTGATGTTGACCAATCGCCCATTGGACGCACGCCCCGTTCGAACCCAGCAACATATACTAACGTATTTACGGATATTCGCAAGCTCTTTGAGTTAACCCCCGATGCAAAAATAAGGGGATACAAGGCTGGACGCTTCTCATTCAACGTTAAGGGCGGACGATGTGAAACCTGTAAGGGCGGTGGCGTTCAGGTAATAGAGATGAATTTCCTCCCCGACGTTTACGTAAAGTGTCCCGACTGTTTTGGACGTCGGTATAACCGCGAAACGCTTGAGGTAAAGTACAAAGGTAAAAATATCAGCGAGGTGCTGGACATGACCATTAACCAGGCCGTGGAATTCTTTGACAGCATACCGCAAATCCATCAGAAGTTAAAAACGCTCCAGGACGTTGGACTGGGCTATATAACATTGGGGCAACAATCCACTACCCTATCAGGGGGTGAAGCCCAGCGTGTGAAGCTGGCCACAGAATTAGCCAAACGCGATACCGGGAAAACCCTCTACATTCTGGACGAGCCCACTACAGGTTTACACTTTGACGATGTACGCATTCTGCTTGAGGTGCTCAACAAACTCGTTGACCGTGGTAACACGGTTATAGTAATTGAGCATAATTTGGATGTAATTAAATCGGCCGACTACATTGTTGACCTTGGCCCCGAGGGAGGAGCCGCAGGAGGCCAAGTGGTATGCTCTGGCACCCCCGAAGATATTGCAAAATCGGGTTGTGGTTTCACTTCGGAATTTTTAAAGAAATGTATTATATGAACGAAAAGAGAAAGAGAAGTTTTAGCGACAAGGTTTTACATGGTATAGAGGTTGCAGGGAATGCCTTGCCCCACCCTGCTGCACTTTTTGGACTATTCGGACTAGTTACAATACTGTTTTCATATATCGGTTTCCTACTCGATTGGCAAGGGGTTAATCCTGCCAACGGGGAAACAGTTAGGGTCATAAACCTACTATCCAAGGAAGGGTTACATCGGATTATACTGGGAATGGTTGATAACTATACCGGATTTGCCCCCCTAGGAATTGTTATGGTAGCCATGCTTGGGCTTGGAGTTGCTGAGAGCAGCGGTTTAGTAAAGGCTGGTATCAATGAACTTCTGCTAAAAGCGCCCAAGAAATGGATTACCTTTATGATTGTGCTTACGGGTATTCTTTCGAACATAGCATCTGACCTGGGCTACATACTTATTATACCCCTTGCAGGCGTTATTTTTCATACCCTAGGTAGAAATCCACTTGCGGGAATGTCGGCTGCTTTTGCAGGGGTAAGCGGAGGCTTTAGTGCAAACCTTTTAATTGGCACAATCGATCCTTTACTGGCAGGCTTATCAACCGAAGCTGCACGCATTATTGACCCAAACTACTACGTAATGCCTACAGCCAACTACTACTTTATGGCTGTATCAACCATTTTAATTGCAATTGTTGGAACTTGGGTTACTCACAAGTGGATTGAGCCACGCCTAGGTAGCTACAAAGGAAGTGTTGAGCCCGAAAAAATCGAAAAGCTATCAAAGGGTGAAATAAGAGGCCTTAAAGGAGCTTTGGTAACATTAATTATTTGGCTATTGCTATTTGCCATCGGGTTGATTCCTCAAAATGGTTTGCTCAGGGGAGCCGATAACAGCATTTTGCATTCCCCTTTGCTTAAGGGTTTTATTGCTATTCTTTTTTTAATGGCCTCATCAATGGGAATAGTTTACGGCTACCTGGCAGGCACATTTAAAAAGCACGATGACATATTTAAGGGGATGAGTACAAGCTTTAAGAGTATGGTTGCTTTTTTGGTTCTAGTTTTTTTTGCAGCGCAGTTTGTAGCCTGGTTTAAATGGAGTAATTTGGGATTACTTATTGCAATTAAGGGAGCAACACTACTGCATAGCATTGACATAGGGCTTATACCCCTTGTAATTCTTTTCATCATTTTTTCAGGCTTCATAAATCTTTTCATGGGAAGTGCATCGGCCAAGTGGGCGATTATGGGACCTGTGTTTATACCTATCTTCATGCTTTTAGGTTACTCCCCAGAGCTTTCACAGGCAGTTTTCAGAATAGGCGATAGCATAACCAATATTATCTCGCCCATGATGAGTTTTTTTGCACTAATCATTGTTTACTACCAAAAATACGATGATAGAGCAGGGATTGGCACCATTATTTCCACCATGCTGCCATACACCATTGCATTCTTTATTTCATGGGCCCTATTACTAATAGCATGGATTTTACTGAAATTGCCTCTGGGGCCCGAAGCCAGCCTTTTATATCCTGCGTAGCCATTTTGGAACTTTTGCCGTCCTAAGTTCGTTAAATAAAAAGTTAATGCTAGCGGTATGGATACACTAAAAATTGAGAAACGAATCGACTCACCCATGGTGCTGGCCGATGGTGAATCGGGATACTTTGAGGTGAATGGCAAATCGTTGCCCGAAGATGCCATTGAATTCTATAAACCCCTTGAAAAATACGCCCAGGAGTACGTAAAATCACCAAAGCAAAAAACAACCATTAACCTAAAGCTGGAGTACCTCAACACCTCGTCGTCAAAAAAACTACTCGATATCATAGGTTACTTTGAAGCATTGCCATCGCAGGGGTACGAGGTGGTGCTTAACTGGTATCACCGCGATGAGGACCAGGATATGATTGATGAGGGTATTGAGTTTGCCCACATGACTAGCCTTAAAGTTAACTTTATAGTGGAGCAATAGAACTAAGTATGTTTAGGTTTGTTCAATACTATGTTTTATTGGTTTTGGTTGCATTTGCAAATTTTACTGCGCAATCGCAAACAACCCCGCTAGGCAGCAGTAAGGAACTCCAAAATAGCTTACAGCAAGCCAAGGAGCTTGAAAGTAATGGCGACCTAAACGGTGCACTATCAATTTACAACAAAACCGCAACAGCTTACTGGGTTAATGGAAAGCTTACCGAGGCTCGCGACATTTTCTTAAAAGCAGCATCGGTTGCCGAAAAACTTGGAAACCAAAATGCACTCAAGGTAATTTACACCAACCTTGGGATGGTTTTTGTTGATTTGGAACAGTATAGCGAGGCCATTGCGCAGTTCGAAAAAAGTTTAGCCATAAACCGCTCACAGAAAAATAAAGCGGAAACAACGGCTACCCTTATTAACATAGCAAATGCCTACAAAGAATTGGGCAAGTACCCAAAAGCCCTTGATTACGCTGAACAGGCCAATACCATTGCACTTGAGATTAACGATGCAAAGCTTCTGAGGAACACATACTCGCTACTGGCTGAAATACACGAGGCGCTTGGAAATTCTGAAAAATCGTCGGAGTACTTCTCCCTCTATACAGCCTTTTCCCGTAAAATTCAACGCGAGGAACAGCTCAAAAAGGAAGCAGAGGCACAGAAAATTGTTGAGGAAGCAAAGGGGCAACTCCAGGTAATAAAAAGCGAAAAGGAACTCACTGAAAAGGAACTTAGCGAAAAACAGAGAGTACTTGAAACCGTAAAGGATAGTCTCGATAAAGTGGAGCAGCTAACGCAAGAGCAAAAGTTACAGATAGACCTACTAAATAAGGAGAATGCACTGCGCGAGGAAAAAATCAAAAATCAGATTCTGGTTCGCAACATCTTTATTGTAATCATAGCGGCTACCATAGGCATGCTTGGCCTAATATCCCATTACTACCTTCAAAAGAAACGCTCCAACGAGGAACTTGCACGCCAAAAAGCCATGGTTGAGGCCAAAAGCCAGGAACTGATGCAAGCCCTCCAACAGATTAAAAAACAAAACCGCGATATAACCAGCAGCATTAACTACGCGCAGCGAATCCAGCAAGCCCTACTACCCACATACGACCAATTGGTCAGCTACATACCCAATGCTTTTATCATGTTCCGTCCGCGGGAGATTGTAAGTGGCGATTTTTACTGGTTTGCAGCTTATGGCGGCCAGGAAATAGCCGCCAGTAAGCAAAACCGACACATGATAGCTTTGCCCAACATTCCCAAGAACGACTTTGGCTTTCTGATTGCAGCGGTTGACTGCACAGGTCACGGTGTACCCGGAGCATTCATGTCCATGATTGGGCTAAACCTACTTGATGTGATTATACGCAGTGGGTTAACACAACCCAACCTGATACTTAATGAGCTGCATAAGCAGGTGCGTTACCTGCTTAAACAGGAAAATAACGATAGCCGCGATGGCATGGACATGGCCCTAATCCGAATAAATGGCGATGGCCGAACAATTGAGTTTGCCGGAGCCAAAAACCCTATTGTTTACATAACTAACAACCAGTGTTTCACCATTAAAGGCGACCCTGTACCCATTGGCGGTTTACAGAAAGAAGAAAAACGAGAGTTTACCCTACATACCATCACTATCGATTCGCCTACCAGCCTATACCTGTTCTCCGATGGATATATCGACCAGTTTGGCGGACCTGAAAACCTTAAGTTTACATCCAAACGATTCAGGGAGATGCTCCTTGAAAACCATAACATGCCTATGGTAGCCCAACAGGAACAACTTGAAACAGCTCTTGATGAATGGATTGGCTCGGAAAATAACCAAATTGACGATGTTCTTGTCATTGGACTTCACCTAACAGGTAAACCTTTTAAAATAGATAGCCAAACTTAACTGCAAATTGATAAAAACTTTTATTTTTGTGTATACATCACATTAAACCATGAGTAAGCAATATTTTGGGGTTTTAGCTTTTTTGTTTCTTTGTTCATCGGTATTGGCTCAAGAAAATGCCAACAATGTTTATGTGAATGACAATGGCGATGTTTTTGTAAAAGCCGATGCGCCTATATACTTTTTCATCAGCCCCGAGAACCAGCCCTCCCAGAAAGTGCTCATTCCCAGTACCGACAAGGCCGCTAACCCGATGTATTTTGATGGCGATGGTAAACACTACCTGGTGTATGAGAGTAAGGGTGAAAAGGTACGCTTCCTAATTTGGGCCGATGGAGTGGGTCCTAAATCAAGCTTAAGAGTTGAAAAAGGACTTCTCTTTAACTACAACAACAGGGTTTATGTGGAGGACAGGGCATCATATACGCCCAGTGCGATCGATTCAAAATCGGGTGTAAAGCAATCGTACATTGCCGTTGATAACCAACCGTTTGTTCCTTTTAAGGAAAATATTGATATTGAGCGAACCGGCGAGTACTCAATTAAGATTTACTCAACCGACAATGTAGGCAATGTTGGCGATACTGCGGTTTATAAAATTGTAGCAGCCCCCGACGTAACCTTTAAAGCTGATAATATCTACTTTGAGACCGCTAGTGCACGTATTACTGGCAACTCAATCGATAACCTAAAAGAGGTGCTCGAAATCCTTATAAACTACCCTGAGCTCTATGTTGAAATTAAAGCCCATGCCGATAGCCGTGGTTCAAGCGAGTATAACCTTGAATTATCGCAACGAAGGGCCCAGTCGGTGGTGAACTACCTAACATCGAAAGGAATTGAAGGTTACCGTTTAAAAGCCAAAGGTTATGGCGATACCCAACCGGTTAACGAGTGTGTCAAGGGAATTAAATGCCCCGATAGCAAGCTCCGTGAAAACCGTCGCGTGGAATTCCGCTTTTACTTACCAAAAAAATAACCATGAGTATGAATAGGTTTGCTCAAATACTTCTTATAGCCCTTACCGGATTTGCTTTTGGTAGCTTTGCCCAAGAAACCGAGAAAAAAACATTTTATATTGATTCAACCGGAAATCTTTACGTTTCGCCCAGCCAACCTGCTCAAATATACATGGGCACAAAACCCGATGGCTCCAATGCAGTATTGCTTCGAAATATCAATAAAAACTCAACCTCGTTAACGTGGAATGGGTCAGGTCCGCAGCTAATGACCCACCTGGACCTCTACAAAGGCCGGAAAATCCGATTTGAACTTTACGCCGATGGTATTCCACCCCAAACATCCATAAACCCCAAAAGTCTAAATGTACTGGAGCAAAAAGATGCCATTATCATCCGGGGTGGGTCAATAATTGAGCTAAACGCTACTGATGAAGAAGCTGGTGTTGATAAAATATTCTACTCAATTAATGGTAGCAACTTTGCTCCGTACAACACCCCCATAAACCTTACCGATGATGGCGAATATGAGATTAAGGTATACTCAACCGATAAACTCGGTAACAGTGAACCGGTAGTATCCCAAAAAATTATTGTGGACGCCACCCCACCCCAAACCGAAATCTCGTTTAAAGGCGATAAGTACGAAGATGTTTTCTCAGCAAGAGCAGCACTTACCCTAACAGCAAGCGACAGATTTGGTGTAGAATCAACAAAAGTTATGATTGACTCATCGGGCAAATGGACTGATTACAAACTACCCATACAAACCAATACGTTAAATGAGGGATATCATACTCTAACCTGGTACTCAACCGATAGAGCAGGAAATATTGAAGAGCATAGGAGTTACAGATTTTTTGTTGATAAAACACCACCAGTTGTGGTTGAGGAAATTGAAGGAAACTCGTACATGATAGGTACCCGTGAATTCTCATCGGGAAGGAGCCGCTTAAAGGTTATGGCAGTTGACAATAAGGCAGGCGTGAAAGAAATTTTCTACTCATTGAACAACAAGGAATTTCAACTTTACGAAAAACCAGTACTACTGGCCGATATTCTAGGTACGGTAAAACTAAAAACATACGCCATCGATAGGGTTAATAACCGCAGCAACTCCGAAGCTAAAGCTCAGAGCTTTACCATGCCCACCATCGATATCTCTGGGCCTGAACTTGGACACCGCTTTATTGGTCCAAAAGTCATTATCCGCGATACACTTTGGATTGGGCCAGCAACCAAAATTGAACTACTTGCCACCGACAAGGAGGCTGGCGTAAACCGCATTGAATACTCAATCAATCAAGCGCAAAACAGCCAGTACTTTGACCCATTTGTTTTAACCGACGATGGATTCTATAAACTTGAGTTTACCGGTTACGACAATGTGGAAAACGTGAACGTTTCGGGCTTCACCTTCAAGGTTGATACCCAAGCCCCCGAAATATTCTGGCATTTCAGCGTTAAACCTATTGGCTTTGAACAAATTGAAAATCATGACCTTCCGGTTTATCCTGCAAATGTTAGGATTTACGTTGGCGAATCGGATAACCTGACTGCCTCAAATACAATTAAGTATTCCATAAACGGCAATAAAAGTCAGGACTACTCCACACCCATTACAAACCTCAAAGCTGGAATTAATGAGCTAATAATTTGGGCCACCGATGCGCTTGGCAACACACGCATGGAAGCTGTGAGGTTTATTGTAAAATAATTGGCTCACAAAAGGATATAATAAAAAGGCTGCCCAAGGTGCAGCCTTTTTGGTTATCGCACGTTTTCATTCTTAGATTTTCATTGCAAATGCAACTTTTGGGAGTAAACATTAAACATTAAACTTTGAACATTGAACATTAAACTTTGAACATTAAACTTTGAACATTGAACATTAAACTTTGAACATTAAACATTGAACAGTTAACCCGGAGTACCATGAATTAACAAATTCAACGGAGCCAATATAAATGGGGATGCGGAAACATTTTTAGAAGAAATCCATCAATTTAAAAAATCAATTGACGCTTTGGGCTAATTGGTTCTATACCCTATGGAAGCCAAGAGCCAAACCCTTAAAGGTTTGGCTCTTGATTATTTTGTCAGGAATGAGGAATTAAACCATCTTCTCAATATTCCATACAAAGGCATGAATACCTTGTTCCTCTGCAACCTTGTTAATTTGGTTGATATGTACAAGAAGTTTATCAACCTTGTCGTCATCAACAATGGTAAGGATTCCTGAGTTCATCGATGGCCAAGTATGGGTTCCCAAATGGGGTTCACCCTTATCGCTACCAGCGCCAAGCATATCGGCCCATTTGCTGTACCCTTTAACTCCAGCAACCTTTAATGCATTATCAACCTTTTGGGTTAAAGCCTGATTGTATGCTATGAATACTGCTTTCATTTCAATCAATTATTTAGTTAGTCTTCAAAAGATATTTCTCCAGCCGCTGCCTGAAGTTTTTTCCTTTCACGTTTTATACGTGCATTGGCAAAAAGGGCGTAAATAATTGGTACAATTATTAGCGAAATCATCATGGAGAAGAAAAGACCACCAACAATAGATATACCAAGAGGACGCCATATTTCTGAGCCTTCACCAGTAGAGAGTGCCATGGGCAGCATGCCTAAAAGGGTAGTAAACGATGTCATAAGAATAGGACGTAAACGCGATTTACCCCCCTCCAGAATTGACTGGGTAACCGATTTACCCCTATCAACCAAAAGGTTGATAAAATCGACTAGCACGATGGAGTTCTTAACGGCGATGCCAACAAGCATCACAATGGCTATTCCAGAAATCAGATTAATGGTTGATCCGGTTACCCAAAGCGCAATGAACACACCAGTTAAAGCAAAGGGAACAGAGAACATGATTATGAAAGGTTCACGAAGCGACTCAAACTGCGATGCCATAACAATGTAAGTAAGTATCAAAATTAGAACAAATAGTAGCATAAGGTCCTTGAATGTATCGGCCATATCCTTGGCTGCACCGCCAATCTCAACTATTACATTGTTTGGAATATTCATGGTGGCCAACTTGGCATTGATAATATTTGTTGCTGATCCAAGGTCGGTTCCTGAGAGCGCACTTACCACCTTTACAACACGAATTTTATTCTCATGCTCGATGTTGGGAGTAGTATAAACCTGTTTAATTTTAGCCACGTCGCCAACCCGAACCATATTCCCCATAGGTCCTTTGAAAGTGATATTCTCGATATCAGTTACCGATGTGAGGTTGGCATCGTTGTACTTGAGGATTACATCATACTCGGTACCCTCTTCTCTATACTTGGTAGCCGTAAGCCCATACACACGGTTACGAACAGCCGATGCCAACATGGAAGTATTAAGTCCAAGTTGAGCCAATTTATCACGGTCGGGGAAAATTTGTAGCTCCATTCGCTCCTTATCGCGACTAATTGAAACATCGCGGAATCCCTTTTCGGATTTAAGGGTATTGGCTATTTGTTCAGCAATGTAATTGGTTTGGTTAATATCGTAGCCCAGGACTTTAACTTCCATATTGTTACCACCGCCTCCACTAAACGCTGCTGACATAGCGTTTCGTGTCCCACCCGGGTCAACATACGACGATGATATTTGGGAATAATCCTTAATATCGTTGCGAATGCTATCAGCTATTTCAAAAATACTTCTTGAACGATTTTCGACACTGGTGAGCATAAGGCTGTAGTTAACAATATACGAAGCAGCCTTTTGGAAAGCGCTCATCAGTGAGCCACCCTCATCGGTACCAATGCTTGTGGAAACAAGAACTATTTCAGGATACTTTTGACGAACCTTTTGCTCAAAATCGCGCGCAAGCGCCTTGGCCTCATCAATTCGTAAACCTTGGGGAATTTCCATATTTACATTTATTCGACCATTATCTTGAGCAGGGGTAAACTCCTTACCAATTACGCTAAACAAACCAATGCTTCCTAAAAAAATGAAACCAGCTACAATTAGAGTAACCGTTTTGTGTTTAAGCACCCAAGCTAACGCTTTCACGTAAATATCATCGAAAAAGCTCCAGAAACGGTTAACTGCCTCCAAAAACCTATTGCGATGATGCTTGTAGTAAGTCCTCCCCTTGAGAATTCGCGATGAAAGCATGGGCGTTAATGTAAGAGCTGCCAATGTGGAAAGCGTAATGGTAATGCTAACGATCCACCCCAGCTGACGGAAGAAAACACCTGTAAGTCCACCCACAAGAGTTAATGGGAAGAATACGGCAACGATAACAAGGGTTGTGGCAATTACTGCTAAACCCACCTCACGGGTTGCAAATACGGCTGCTTCCATGGGGCTACTCCCTCGCTCAATATGGGTGGTAATATTCTCTAACACAACAATAGCGTCGTCAACAACCATACCAATGGCAATAGCCAATGCCGATAGCGATACAATATTGATTGAGTTCCCTGAAATAAAGAGGTAAATGAATGCTCCAATAAGCGATACAGGTATTGTCAACAAGATAATAATGGTAGAACGCCAACGCCCAAGGAATAAAATTACTACCAAAGCAACAAAAACAAAGGCGTAAATAAGTGTCTCGGAAAGGTTATTGATAGAACTCTGAATGAATTCAGAGGAATCGAGGATCTTTACCACCTGCACATCCGACGGAAGTTCTTTTTTAATTTCATCAAACTTATTTCGAACCTCTCTTGCTATTTTAACAGTATTGGCACCGCTTTGCTTTTGAACCATAAGCCTAACGCCCATACTGCCATTAATTCGCTCGTCAACCAAAACGTGCTTAAGGGTATCCTTAACAGTGGCAATATCCCTTAGGTAAACTAATTTACCGCCATTGTTGGCCACAACCAGGTTCTTAACAACATCGCTGCTGCTAAACTCCCCATTTGTACGAACCGGAAACTCCATCCTGCCTACCTCAATACGCCCAGCAGGTAACGAAATGTTCTCGGCGCCAATTGCTGCACCAACCTGTTCAAGAGTAAGGTTATATGAGTCGAGCTTACGCGGATCAACCTTAACATCGATAATACGAGTGGGTTTACCAATAATATTAACGGTACCCACCCCATCGATACGGCTTAGCTTTTCGACAATTCGCTCATCTATAATTTTTTCGAGTGCGGCATAACTCTTATCGGCCTGAATGCCATAAATAAGAACGGGTATCATGGATGAGCTGAATTTGAAAATGGATGGTTTTTCGCATCCATCGGGTAAAGTCTTTTCAACAAGGCCTATCGCATCTCGAATGTTATTACTTGCCTCATCAAGGTTAATACCATACTCAAATTCACAGATTATAAACGAGATATTATCCTTGCTCGACGATGTTACCTTTTTAAGGTTTTGAAGAGCATTAAGTTGATTCTCGAGCGGTTTAGTTACGTTCACTTCAATATCCTCGGCACTAGCACCGGGATAAAAGGTGATAACGCTTATGCTAGGAATATCCATGTCGGGCATCAGATCTACCGGTATATATAATAGCGAGTAGAAGCCCATAACGATCACCCCAATGAAAACCATCAAGGTAGTAATCGGTTTTTTTACGGCTGAACTGTAAAGGCTCATGGTTTACTGTTTTAACGGTTACTTTTTAACCACTGCTTGGCCGTCGGCAACAATGGTATGTCCTTCAATAATAATTTCTTCACCGGCGGATAGCCCTTTCACTATTTCTACATTATCGTCAAAAACATCGCCCTGCTCCACAGGACGACGAACGGCTCTGCCATTCTGGTAAACAAACACGTACCTCTCGTTTGTCCCCGATTGTTTTAATATAGCAAAGGCAGGAACCAGCAAGGCCTCGCCTTTGCCTACATTGATAATTGCGGTTGCAAACATACCGGGCCTTAGCTTCATATCTGGATTTGCAACCACTACCTCAACCGTAAAGGTTTTGGTCATGTTGTCAATAGTAGGGTAAATCTTTTCAATGTTGCCTGTAAATTCCTTATCGGGGTAAACCTCGGTTTTAACAGTAACCTTCATGCCAGGCTTAATGCTATTTAAATAGGTTGATGACACACCAACCAAAAGCTTTAGCTTATCGAGCTGCATGATTGAAACCACCGCTGGTTTACCAACGCCGGGTGCAGGCGACATGACAAACATCTCTCCATCGTTTATGTATTTACCGGTTATAATCCCATCAATTGGCGATTTTAACGAGGTGTTTTCGTCCAAAAACTCAAGGTTGGTTTTTGCAATATCGTACTGCATCTTAACAGCATCGTACTGCTGTTGCGGAATTGCACCAACTTTAAGCAGGGAATCGACACGCTGAAGGTCAATCTTAACCTTATCGAACTGTATTTTGGCTTGCATGTAATTGGTGCGATCGAGCATGGCAACAAGTTGCCCTGCCTTTACCCTGTCGCCAACATCAACCATAACTTTCTCTAGCCTACCGGCAGTGGCTGGTGCCAAATGGTTCTCCTTGTAGGCCTGAATGGTTGCAGGATACCTAAGCTGACGTTCGATACTAACGGGCTGAATGAGCTGGGTTACCACTTTAGCCTCTACTAAGGCAACGGGTTGAGCATCTTCTGCCTTATTACCCTGACACGAGGCAAGGAAGATCACCACAGAGGCAAATGCAATTGTTTTAATGTTGATAAGTGTTCTCATGGTAATATATGTTTAAATGTTTTGTTTTACTTTTCAAATGGCTCACCTAAAATTTTTTCGTAATCGGTTTTAGCAGTGAGATACTCCAGCTGTGCCTGAATAAGATTTAACTTGGCCTGAAGCATTGCATTTTCGGCATCGTTCAACTCCAAAAGCGTTGCTTGTCCGGTATTGTAGCGGGTTTGAGCAATAGTATATCCTTTTTCCGCCAGGTCAACATTACCTTTTGCCGAGTTCACCTTTTTTACTGCAGCATTCACAGCATTCACAGCATTTTGAACCTGAACCGTCAGGTTGTTTTGCGTAAACTGCGCTTGCATATCAACTTGATGCTGGCTTATGCGTACTTGACTGAGCTGTTTACGAACCGAAAAACCACTAAAAATTGGCACATTGAGTTGCAAACCAACCATCGATGTTGGCACCCAATTGTAGTTGCTGAATTTGTAATCGTTTGCCTGGGTTTGATACTGGTAATTACCAATTGCCACCAGGCTTGGGTAATTTGCACCCTTTACCATTTTCTCCTGAATGGATAGCATTTGTCGGGTAAGGGTAAGTTGCCTTAGGGTTGAGTTACTGCTCAACCAGCTGGAATCGGCAAGTGCCATCTCACTGAAATTGTAGTTGGTAAGTTCCTTTTCGTCGAGTTCAACTGGGGTATTTATGTCGATATTGAGTAACACCTTGAATATATTAAGTAAGTTGGTGTAGGCATTCTCGGTTTGAACCAGATTGGGATAAATATTATCAACCTGAACCTTAATGCGGATAAAGTCGTAGTCGGAAACCATGCCATTGGCATTAAGCTTTTGGATATTATTAAAGTTTGCAACGGCATTCTGGTAACTTTGGTTAATCACATCGCGTGTTCGGCGAAGCAACAGAACATTGTAATACGTTGTTTTGATGTTAGCGGCCAGGTTAATTTTGCTCTCGCGCAACTTTTCCTGACTTATTTCAACATCCTTTTGTCCTAACCGAATCGACTCAAATACATTGTAAACAAACAATGGCATCGATGCGCTAATTGAAGCAGAATAACTATTTGCGCTAATTGAAGCAGAATAACTATTATCGGAGCCAATGGTTAAGGTGGACCCAAAGGGCGAACCTTCAGGCATAAATATTACAGGGAGTTTGAGATTTCGCGTGTAACTAGCCGATGCCTTAATGTTTGGATAAAGAGCAGCCATATACTCTTTTACCTTTTCCTGTTTCTTTTGCAGTTCAAGTTCAGTTACCTTATGCATTAGGTTTTGCTGAATAGCAAGGTCAACCGCCTGCTTAACAGTTAAATGCAATGTGTCGGGCTTTTGCTGCCCAAGGGCTAGGCTTGTTGAAAGGACAAAGCCTGCAAAAGAAAAAATTGTTATTAGCTTACGCATACTGTTAATGTTTAAAGTTTATTATCGAATTTGTTTGTGTTTTTCGTAGTAATAATCAACCAGTTCAATTCCTTTTGAAGTGGCAAGCCCGCGAATAAAATTTACGGCCATGTGTTCAAAAACTTCGGCCAAAGGAAAATCGTTTAAGGAGTTGGAGCCCGGTTCAAATCCGCTACGAAGGAGTTTTGTAAATTCAAAAACCACGCTGGCCACGATTTGTGGATTTACTTCAGCTCTAAAAAGATTATCGGCCTTACCCTTTTCAATAAACTCAACCATTCTCTCCTTCAAGTAATGGTCAAACTCTCCTGCTTGCTTACAAATGGTTTTGGGGTAATTTTTTTTTAAATCGTACATGAAAAGTGGGCTAACATTGCGTAACTTATTGATATGCGACCACATGAACATGATATAGGTCTCAATGTAATGCTCACTTTTGTTCAAAATGCTTTGGACCATGGCCTGCATACTTTCATTCTCGAGTAAAACACAGGCCTCAACTATTTCATCCTTGTTCTGGAAATTTTCATAGATGGTTCGCTTGGAAATTCCTAGGTGCTCTGCCAGCATGTCCATGGTAACCCCACGAATTCCCATTCGCTTGAATAGTTCCAGTGCCCCTTCTACTATCTGCTCCTTAACCGCCATAAAACTATTTAAACTATTTTAGTTTTCTGATGGCAAAAGTAAAACAAAAAACTAAATAAAGGAGAATAGTTTTGTTAATTTACCTGAAAACATGTTTTTGATAATTCAAAGAGTTAAAGTGTCGATTAGCAAAATTCTTGTATTTTTGCAAGTTGCAAAAAATCAGATAAAACAATGGCTTTATACGAAGAACTTAGCGAACAGGAAATATTTCGCCGACAAGCGCTTGATGAATTACGAAGTCTAGGGATTGAACCCTACCCTGCCGCCATGTATCCCGTAACCCATTCCACTGCCGATATCCTATCGGATTTTGAGAACATGAGCCAAAACCGGGCAGAGGTTTATATTGCGGGTAGAATTATGGCTCGCCGTATCATGGGAAGCGCATCCTTTTTTGAATTACAGGACGAGAGGGGTAAAATACAGGTTTACGTGAAACGCGACGATATTTGCCCCGGCGAGGATAAAACCATGTACAACACTGTTTTCAAAAAGCTACTCGATATAGGTGATATTGTAGGCGTTAAGGGATTTGTATTCCGAACCAACATGGGTGAGGAATCGGTACATGCCCTGGAGCTTACACTGCTCGCCAAATCAATACGGCCGCTCCCAATAGTTAAAGAAAAGGACGGCAAGGTGTTTGACGCCGTTACCGACCCCGAACTCCGGTACCGCCAACGCTACGTCGACCTAATTGTCAATCCGGGTGTGCGCGATGTTTTCCGCAAGCGGGCTACCATAATAAACACCATGCGCGAGTTTTTTAATTCCAAGGGATACCTTGAGGTAGAAACACCCATTCTTCAACCCATACCGGGTGGTGCAGCAGCCCGTCCGTTTGTTACGCATCACAATGCACTTGATATCCCCTTATACCTCCGCATAGCCAATGAACTTTATCTTAAAAGATTGATTGTAGGCGGCTTTAATGGAGTATATGAGTTTGCAAAAGATTTCCGAAACGAGGGAATGGACAGGACCCATAACCCTGAGTTTACCGTTATGGAAATTTACGTAGCCTACAAGGACTACTTTTGGATGATGGAATTCACCGAGGAGATGCTTGAGCTTGTAGCCGTTGCCATTCATGGCACGACCAAGGTAACCTTTGGCGATAAGGAGATTGACTTTAAGCGCCCATTCCGCCGTATGACCATGTCCGATGCCATTAAGCAGTATGCTGGCGTTGATATTACTGGCAAGTCCGAAGATGAACTCCGTGCCATTTGCAAGCAGATGGAGATTGAGATTGACGATACCATGGGGAAGGGAAAACTGATTGATGCCATTTTTGGCGAAAAGTGCGAGGAGCATCTTGTTCAGCCAACCTTTATAATGGATTACCCCATTGAGATGTCGCCGCTGTGCAAGCGCCACCGCAACAACCCCGAGCTAACCGAGCGCTTTGAACTTTTTGTCGCCGGCAAGGAACTTTGCAATGCCTACAGCGAGCTCAACGATCCCATCGATCAGCTGGAGCGTTTCCAGGAGCAACTCCGCCTAAGCGAACGCGGCGACGATGAGGCTATGTATATCGATATGGATTTTGTGCGTGCATTGGAGTATGGTATGCCAACCTGCTCGGGCATGGGTATTGGAATCGACCGTCTTACCATGTTCATGACCAACCAACAATCCATACAAGATGTGCTATTCTTCCCGCAAATGCGCCCCGAAAAGAAACCGCAGAAGGATACTGCAGAAGCTTACGCCCAAAAAGGCATTCCTGCCGATTGGGTTCCAGTACTCCAAAAAATGGGTTTTAACACCGTGGCCTCACTGAACGGAGTGGCAGCAGGTAAACTTTTTAACGACCTTTGCGGATACAACAAAAAGAATAAACTTGGACTCCCCAACCCCACCATGGACGATGTGAAACGATGGGTGGAATAGAGATATTACTTTAAGTAAACTTTTTAAGGCCTAGCCAACTAGGCCTTTTCTATTTCCCGGGGGTCTAAGGCATCGCGGAGACTGTTACCCAGCAGGTTAAAGGCCAGCACCAAAAGCATCATGGCAAAGCCAGGTATCAGGGCAAGGTAGGCCTTATCCATAATGATGTAGCCGTAATGGTCGCGAATCATGGTTCCCCACGAGGGAGCCGGGGGCTGCACGCCAATCCCCAAGAAACTTAATCCTGCTTCAAGCAGTATGGCTGTTGAAAAGTTGCTTGCCGAAACTATGATAACCGGTGCCATAATATTAGGTAGAACGTGCCTGAAAATGATACGCCACGGGCCGTAACCCAAAACCTTAGCAGCTTCAACATACTCCTTTTCCCTAACGCTAAGCACTTGACCGCGTACAACACGTGCCATATCAACCCACATGGTTAAACCAACAGCAACAAATATTTGCCAGAAACCCTTACCTATCACCATGGTTAGGGCAATTACCATTAACAGAGTAGGAACTGACCAAACCACGTTCACCAGCCACATAATGGCATCGTCAATAAATCCACGGGCAAAACCGGCAATGGCACCCAGAACAATACCAATTATTAGAGCAATGCCCACGGCAATAAAACCTACTGAAAGCGAAATGCGTGCACCAATAACCAAGCGACTTAAAAGGTCGCGCCCAAAACGATCGGTTCCAAGAAGGAATCGGCGCGTTACAAGGTTTTGATTTAAAACCCTTTGCTGTGCTTCAGCTACAGCCAAAATTGCTTGCTGCCCATTGAACAGAAATGCTGTGATTGTATCGTTCTCAAGTAAGTATTTTTTTTGGGGGTTCAACCTGAAGAGGATTTCGGGGAGTGTTAATTCAGTAACAATGGCATCGCCTTCGGGAATTGGGTTGTACTCACGGACATATACCTTAATACCATCAAAGTAGATTGAATCAACAGGTATTTCGTTGTAATCTTGCTCCTGTCCATAAAACATTCGGCCCAGAATGTTCCGCCTTTTAACCTCGTGCTGCATAGCAACACGCAGGAATTTGACTTTACTACCAGGCTTAAGCGTTGCCAGCTGTAAATGCTGACCATTTGCATATGGCGAACTATCGGGTGTGATTAGGTATCCAAGAAACGCTATAAAGGCAATAAAAACTATAAGCAATAGCGATGCTACGGCCATACGGTCGGCAAGTAACCTACGTATGGCTATTCGCATTGGGGAACCGCTTCGGGCTAACTCCGCTAGCTGTTTATTCTTCCTTTCCAAGTTGTTCCTTTAATTAATCCTAGAATGGCTGCAAATGTTATATAAAAGGGATAAAGGATTTGTAAAGGTATAAAAACCGCCAATAGGTTTTGCTGTTTGGTTTTAAAAAGGTAATATGCCAAGAAAGGTAAATCTACTATTGCTTTGGCAGCAAGGAGTGAAATTGGAAGGTTAAAAGCAATTACACCCAAAACTGACAGTACTGCCAAAAGAACAATCCAAAAATTTAGGGTAAAAACCTGGAGCGATAATAGAAGCGTTAGGGAATCGGTATATGCAGTTGCCTTTGATGCCCAACGGCTTCGGCGCAAAACAAAACCCTTTACCCCGCCACTAAAACTTGTGTAGGCAGCAACCCTAGGCGATGCTATGAACTTAAACCGTAAACCAGTGATGGTTTTGGCATGATGCAGCAGAAACATATCGTCGCCTGAGGCTATATCGGTGCGCAATACCTTTCCATCTATATTAACCTTGCTTCGCCTGAAAGCCAAATTAGCCGATGAGGCTATAACCGGTTTGCCAACAGCAAAACTTGCCGCTGAAACGGCCATAAGCGATAGGTAATCGAGTGCCTCGAACATGGAAACAATACTGCCCTTTTCAAACTGGGGTTTTACCTCACCCTGTAAAAAATCAGTATTTTCCATGCATTCACGAATAGAGCTTAGCCACTGAGGGGTGTGGGTGCAATCCGCATCGGTGAATACAACAGTATCAAAACTGGCTGCTGATAGTCCATAAAGTAATGCCTGTTTTTTACCCGCCTGCCCATTAGGTAAAACCAAAGGTTTTAAAGGTAATTGGCTTTTGCATGACATTACTAGGTCAAAACCGCTATCGGTTGAGCCATCATCAACTAAAATAACTTCCCAAAACTCATGCGGTAAATCCTGAGCCTCAAGCGAAGCAATAAGTTTAGGTAGATTTTCGCGCTCATTCCTGAATGCCACTATCACCGAAATGCCATTAACAGTTTGACCGGGGGCTCCATTGGATTCCAACCAGTTATTGGTCAACAAGCCTTTTAACAACCATAGAATGGCTATAGTGTAAATAGCAATCAGTATGGTTGAGATTATAATCATTGCTTGCTCATAAAATCAGCAATTCTGTTACTGGCTAAATCTATCTCCTCTAAAGGTCGAGCCACATTAAAGCGCAACCAGTTTACCTTTGTGCTGCTAAAATGCTCGCCCGGAATAACAGCCACGCCAGTAGCATCGTAAAGGTCAGAAGCAAACTCAAAGCCATCGGTAAAGGGTTGAGGCAACTTAGCCCAGATAAAACAACCGCCATCAATTCTGGGAACCGTAAAGTTTAAACGGTGAAGCATGCCACTTAAGCTGTCGAAGGAACTCTTAACCCTTTGCCTTAGCACATCCATAAAAGCTTTACCGTTTTGGAACTGTGCAAGGTAAACCGCAAGCGCTTGTTGCATAACGCTTGGTGCACACAGCCCGATATAGTCGTGAATGGCCCTAATGGCCTTGGTGTGACTGGGATGATGGATTACATAACCCACACGCCATCCGGTAATACACAACGATTTTGAAAAACTGCTAACAATGAATAATCTTTCGGAGATATTATCCAAAGGAATATAGGGTTTTTGTGAAAAGTATAGCTCCTCATAAACCGAATCGAAAACAACAAAAAAATTTAGCTCGTTAGCAAGTTCGAGAAGTTTACAGGTTTCTGCTTTTGTCCAAACTTTGCCGTAGGGATTACCGGGTGAACTAATGAATATCAACTTTACTTTATTTCCCTCAATGCATCTTTTAAGTTCGTCGAAGTCAACAAACTCTTCATTAATCAAAGGAAAGGGAACAAATTTTTGGTTGAAGATTTGAGGCAGCCGACTGTAGCTTTCGTAAGCGGGGTCAAAGGAAAGGGTTACCAGATTTTCTCCAAGCATTCGAAAAAGATAGGTGTAAACCAACGAAAGGCCTTCGGTTGCACCCTGAACTACCAGAAGCTCATCGGGTTCAACTCCATAGCGATTCTCAATTAGCGCTCTAAGCTGTAGATTACCAATTCCAGGCGCATACTGGTGATGCTGCGAATTAGCAATATCTTTTAAAATATTAACGAGTTCAGTGGGAGGCTGAAAGCCTGGAATGCCCTGTGCAAGGTTGATACCTCCATTTACTTTTACCAGGTTACTGAAATAGCTTATATATGAACCATCGGGTTTTGCTCTCATAAACCAAGAGTTTAAGCAAAATATCTACAAAAATGCAATTAAAAAAGCATTAGATAGACATAGGGTAAGCCAAAATTGTAAAGTTTGGCTAAATTTGCATGTAACCAAAATTTAAACAGCATGCGTTTTAGGTATTTTGTTTCAATAGTTTTAATAGTGTTTTTGGCGGGATGCAGCAGCAAAGATGCGGTTGTTATTAGCGTAAAAGTAAAGAGTCCTGAAAAAACTACACTTTTCTTAAGTAAAATTGATTTCAATAAAACCATAAAGCTTGACTCGGTTAGGATTTCGGCTGGCGAAAGTGTAAAAAAGTTTAAGGTAAAACAGGGCGAAGAACCGGAGTTTTACTCCCTTAGCACTAGCAAAGGGATTGCCATTACCCTATTAGCTTCAAAAGGTGAAAAAATCAACGTGATATTAGACCTTAACAATGCCATCGACTATCAGGTTTCGGGTTCAGAGGGTTCTGAAAAGGTTCGTTGGGTTACAAGAACATTTGCCAAGTCAAAAACCACAGTTGACGAGCTATCAAAACGATACCTGAACGCCGAGAGTAACTCGGAACGTGAATTAATAAACAACCAATTTGAGCAGGAACGCAAGCGGGTAAAGGACGAACTCACCAAATTTGTTTGGGAGAACCCCATGAACAAAGCCAGCATAATGGCTTTATACCAAAAATATAACGAGAACCTTTACATATTTGACAGCTCCGACGATTTACTGCTAATAAAAATGGTTGCCACCGCATGGAAAGCACTTTACCCGGAATCGAGTTACACCAAAGGGATGCTTGAGGATATCAAGAATATTGAAAATCGCATTGCCAATGCTAAAATGCAGCAGCTAATCCAGAATGCAGAGATGCCTATTCCTGACCTAAGCATTCCTGATAGGAATGGGCGTAATATTAAACTATCATCACTTAAAGGCAAGGTTATACTTCTCGACTTTTTTACCAGCGAGAACACAGCAAGCTTGCTGGATAATCGTGAACTATTGGAAATTTATAAGAAGTATAAAAGCAGAGGGTTTGAGGTTTACCAGATATCGTTCGATGCTACCCGTGAGGGTTGGATTAACTACATTGAGAACGCCGGATTACCATGGATCAGTGTAAGGGAGGATGATCCATCGGCTTCAAATGCAGCATTATTCTACAACGTAAAACAACTACCTGCCAATTACCTTATTGGTAAAGATTTCAATATCATTGGCAAAAATCTATACGGCGCAAACCTGCAAAAGGCCTTGGATAGCTACCTGAACAAGTAAAAAACATTATGAGCCAGGGTAAAAAGATATACTTTGCATCGGATCTGCATTTGGGCTTGCCCAACCTTGAGCAGAGCCTACCCCGTGAAAAGCTTTTCAATACCTGGCTCGATACCATTAGCCACGATGCTGAGGAAGTATACCTTTTAGGCGACATTTTTGACTTTTGGTTTGAGTATAGGCGGGTTGTTCCCAAAGGATATACGCGGTTCCTGGGAAAAATTGCCCAGCTTACCGATAGCGGCATTCCCGTTCACTTTTTTACTGGCAACCACGATGTATGGATGTTCGACTATTTTGAAAAGGAACTAGGGGTTCAAATTCACCGCGAACCAATTGTTCGGGAACTTTATGGTGCAAAGTTCCTGCTTGCCCATGGCGATGGCCTTGGCCCTGGCGATCCCGGCTACAAACTGCTTAAACGAATCTTTACCAGCCCTACCCTACAATGGATGTTTGCCAAACTCCACCCTAACTTCTCGTTATGGTTTGGTAACCAGTGGAGTGTAAGCAGTAGATACTCCAAGGAAATAACCCATGTTTTCAGGGGCGAGGATGAGCAAATAACCAAGTTCTCAAGGCATAAACTCCAGGACGATCATATTGATTTTTTTATTTACGGGCACTGGCATTCACCCATAATATATCCGCTTTCAGAAAAATCGAACCTTGTAGTGCTAGGTGATTGGTTAGTAAGCAACACCTACAGTGTTTGGGATGGCAAGGAGCTAAAGCTTATGCGCTACCAACCACCCAAAGCCGATGAGGTTTTGGCTACTACATCTTTCTTATAACAAGCTACTTAATGAATTTTTTGGCTCATTTATACCTTTCGGGGAGCAACATCGATATTCGGTTGGGCAATTTTATAGGCGATCATGTAAAAGGGAAACAAATCCTTGCCTACCCGCAGGGTATTCAAACTGGCATAAAGCTTCACCGCAAAATCGATCAGGTTACTGATAGGCACGAGGCATGGAAAAGCTGTAGGGAGAAATTGCGCCCCAGCTATGGGCGATGGTCGGGTGTTGCTACAGATGTGATGTTCGATTACATCCTGGCAAAAGAATGGAGCACATACTCAAACAGGCCTCTTAAAGGCTTTACAAGAACTTTCTACTTTCAGATGCTTCAGCGCTACCACATGCTACCCCCAGCAGTAAGGGGATTCTTACCATTTATGATTCAAAGTAACAGACTCTACTCCTACAGCACCGATGAGGGTGTAACCAGAGCCCTTGAGATAATGGGTAACTACACCACAATGAAAGGGAACCCAAGCCTTGCTCTGCAAATAGTGAAGGAAAACTATATTGCGTTCAGTGCTGGGCTTCAGGAATTGCTTTACGCATTAATACAGGTTGCAGAAAAAGAGTACGGTATTCCTATTAGTATGCCCCATAGCGTGAAGCATCGAACCGAAGGAGAATAAATACCAGGATTGTAAACGCCCATAGCGACGAGCCCCCATAGCTAAAGAACGGCAGGGGAATCCCAATAACAGGAACCAGCCCAATGGTCATGCCAATATTAACCGCAGCGTGGAAAAACAGGATGGAAACTACTCCATATCCGTATATACGGGCAAAATGTTCGGTTTGACGCTCGGCAATTTTTAGTAACCTTAACAGGAAAAGCGCTATAAGCAAAACCACAACAGTAGAACCCAAAAAGCCCCACTCCTCACCCACTGTGCAAAAAATAAAATCGGTGCTTTGCTCGGGCACAAAGTTGAATTTGGTTTGAGTGCCCGAAAGGTAACCTTTACCCCAGAAACCGCCAGAGCCAATGGCAATCTTTGATTGGTTAACATTGTAACCCCACCCTAACGGATCATCTTCAATACCAAGTAAATCGTTAATACGCTTTTGGTGATGAACATCTAGCACACGCTCAAAAACGTAATCGGCCGACATTGAAAAACCTATGGTTGCAATAAGAAAGAATGAAATAGCATAAACCTGCCTTAACCTGTTCTTGTAGGCATAAAAAAAGCCTAAAACAGCACTAATTAGTACTGGGATAAGAAAGATCAATGCATTAGATAGCCTTAAATGGAATAGCTCCGATGAAATGTAGAGCAACAGACCTATTCCTGCTGCGCCAATGGATATTCTGAACGCATCGCGGTGCTGGCGAGTAAATACTACAAAAAGTGTTACTGCCACAACAAAAATGAAAGTAATTAAAACAGGGGTGCTATAAACGAGCGTTAAAATGAAAACAATTACCAGAAAAACCAGGTACGATAATATCCATGCAGGCAAACCCTCACGGTATAAAACCAAAATCAAAGCGCCAAAAACCAAGGCCGAGCCAGTGTCGTTCTGCAAAAGTATAATGCCAACAGGCAACCCTATAATAACTGCCACCTTAACGTACGACCAAAACCCTGAAAGCTTAAAACCATAGCTACTCATGAGCTTTGCAAGAGCAAGGGCAGTGGCAATCTTAGCAAACTCAGCCGGTTGTAAACCGAATGAACCTATGGGTATCCACGATTTTGAGGCATTAACCACACGGCCAAAAAGCAACGTTGAAATCAATGTTAAAAGAATAATCCCATAAAAGATATAAGCAAATGCCGGGTATATTCTATCGTTGGAGAAAAGAATAACAATAGCCATAATGAATGCAAAGAATATCCAAACCAGCTGTTTACCGTAGCGCTGACTGAAATCAAGAATATTTCTGTGCTCATCGCTATAAACAGCGGCATAAATATTTAACCAACCCATCAGCACCAGAACAACGTACAGGATGGTTGCAACCCAATCGAGGTTTCGTAGTATGTTATTTCGCCTTTGCACGTCTATCTAATAGGTTTGCGTCAAGTATATATCGTTCCAGATCAGGACGGGAGATAGAATCCTTTAGGTACTTCTCAATCATCAAACTTGCAATAGGTGCAGCCCATGTGGCACCAAAGCCAGCATTCTCAATATAAACCGAAATTGCAATTTTGGGATCGTCCTTAGGGGCAAAGGCAAAGAATACGGAGTGATCCTTACCATGTGGGTTTTGGGCTGTTCCGGTTTTACCGCAAATACGAATATCGGGCAAAGCAGCTATTCGCGCAGTGCTTCCGCTACCCGGCGCTCCGTTTACTGCCAAATCCATTCCCTCAATAATGTAATCAAAGTACTTTGGCTCAATTGAGGTGATATGCTTTTCCCGATACAGGGAGTTTAAGGTATCGCCCTCTATTGACTTTACCACATGGGGTGCAATGTAGTATCCCTTGTTGGCAATTGTTGCCACAAGGTTTGCCATTTGTAAGGGTGTAACGGAAAGTTCACCCTGCCCAATTGCAAGCGAAATGATGGTAAGCGAATTCCAGCCTCCCTTTCTAAAGTACTTATCGTAAAATGAAACCGAAGGTACAATACCCTTTAGCTCATGCGGTAAATCGATATTCAGCTTGTTGCCGTAACCAAACGATTCCACATGCCTTTTCCATACCGAGAATCCATTTTCAACCGAACCAAATTCCCTTTTGTCGATAATGTTTCGGAAAACATGGCAGTAATAGGTATTACACGAAACCTGTATGGATTGTATCAGGTTGGTAGGCGATGGATGGTTATGGCAACCAACACCACGTCCCACGGTGTATCCTCCATAGCAGCTATATCGGGTTTCAGGCGTAACAACCCCTTCCTGTAATCCGATTAACGCATTTACCACCTTGAAAGTTGAACCGGGCGGGTATAGCGCCATGATTGAACGGTTGAATATTGGCTTTAACGAATCCTGTTGGAGAACCTTGAAGTTAGCAGTCCTTTGCCTTCCAACCAACAGGTTGGGATCGTATGTTGGGCTCGATATCATAGCCAGCACCTCGCCGGTTTTGGGTTCAATGGCAACAATGCTGCCTATTTTATTTTGCATTAAGCGTTCGCCATACTCCTGAAGCCTTGCATCAATAGTACTGGTAATGTTCTTACCGGGTATTGCTAACGTATCAAATTTCCCCTGCTCGTATGAACCCTTGATACGGTTATGAACATCGACCATGAAGATTTTTACACCCTTTTTCCCACGTAGAATATGTTCATAGGAGCGCTCAATACCACTTATACCAATGTAATCGCCCTGTTGGTAGTATGGGTTATTCTTAATATCGCGATCATCAACCTCACCTACATACCCTAGCAGATGCGCCGCAATGGGTGGATTATATGAACGCACCGTACGGGGTTGAATTTCAAAACCCTGATACTTATACATCACCTCCTGGAAACGGGCAAAATTCTCTGCAGATATTTGCTTAAGCAAAACCACGGCTTTACGGGGGGAATAGCCTTTTTGTTTTGTTGCCTGAATAAATGCATCGCGAACCTGTTCAACCGTAAGCCCAAGCATGGTGGCAAACTCAAGGGTATCAAATGGTTTTACCTGCCTCTTTACCATTAAAATATCAAAAACCGGCTTATTGGATACCATGGGCACTCCATGCCGATCGAGAACTAGTCCTCGGGCAGGATACTGTGTGATGTAGCGGAGCACGTTATTTGCTGCCGAGAACTTGTAGGAACTATCAATTACCTGAATATAAAATAACTTGCCAATTATGGCAGCAAAAACAAGCATTATGATTACCGACACTACAACTCGTCTGCTACTTTCAGCTCGTAACACCACTACCTTGACATTTTATTGGGAGCCCGTAAAAGCTCAATGATCACTATAAAAAACGTTGAAACAGCAGTACTGAGTATAATTCGAACCAGCGTTAACCAGAAGTGTTTAAACGTAAATACTTCCAGAACGAATAGAGTAAAGTGATGAACTAGCACAGCAATTAGGGCATATACAACAAACCACTCCAGTGAGGTGTTCGTAACATCGGGGACCCCCCTGATATCCTGAACCGATTTAAAACTCCACCGGTTTAGGATTACCGGACGGAAATAGGCAATAACCAGCGAGGCGGTGGTATGGAGTCCAAGTGTATTGGAAAAATAATCGACAGCAAATCCTAGTGCAAAACCAATAATAAGCAACATCCAGCGGGTAATTCGGTAGGGAAGCAATAATATAATAAGTATGTAGATATACGGGTTTACATAACCCATGAAATTGATGTTATTAAGCACCAGAAACTGCAGTAAAAGCAGTATTACCGTTAAACCTAAATATTTTAGAATATCGCTGTACATCACTCCATTGTTTGCAAACGATCAACCTCGCTTTTCACCTTTGAATCGACTAAGTACACATAGTCGAGGGTTTTAAAATCGGCGAAGAGTTCAACCGTAATTTGTAGGAAACTGCCATCCTTATTGTAAAAATCAACTACACGACCTATTGGGATATCCCTAGGGAAGATGGTTGAAAAGCCACTGGTTACAATGGTATCGCCAACTGCCACATTTACATGAAGGGGAATTTCATCAAGTACAACACGCCTGTAATTCATGCCATCCCACGAAACCGCTCCAAACGCGCCCGACTTCTTATGCATAGCCGAAACCCTTACATCGGTATTTAACAGTGAAATGACTGAGGCAAAATGTTTAGTGGTAGCCGATACAATGCCAACAACGCCGTTCTTACATATAACGCCCATCTCCTTGTAAGCACCATCATTAGATCCCGCCGCATCGAGGATGATGTAGTTATGGCGGCTGTTAATTGAGTTATCAATAACCCTGGCTGGAATATACCGGAATAAACCGGAAGTGTCCTCAATTCTCATGAATGAATCCTGAAGCATTTGCAGCTTAAGCCTGTACCCCTCTATTTCGTTTCGGAGCTTGACGTTTTCCAGTAGCAGTAATACGTTTGAACGCTGCAATTGGAAAAGGCCTGTTACCTGTGATGCTTGCTTATGCCAGAATCCGGAAATTGATTTTGTTACTGCTCCAACCTGCGATTTCTGGTAGTATGTGGTGTTAAAGTATAGCGAAAGCGATATCCCTAATAGAATTAGGAATATCAGATGAATGTAAAGGCGCTTTAAAATCTCGTACAGGTTATTCATCGCAAAAGCATCGCTTGGGTTACCTCATCAGGAATGGGAACGACAAATTTTTCAATGCTATACTGGTACCCCTTGCAACCGCATGTAAAGGATCCTCAGCAACGTGGAAAGGAATGTTCACTTTCTCGGTTAAACGCTTATCGAGGCCACGTAGTAATGCTCCACCACCAGCCAAGTATATACCCTTTTGAACAATATCGGCATAAAGTTCAGGTGGGGTTTGTTCTAGCACGTTAAAAATAGCCGATTCAATTTTTGAAAGCGATTTATCCAAACAGTAAGCTATTTCCTGATAAGAAACAGGTACCTCAATGGGTAATGCTGTCATTAGGTTTGGCCCACGAACAATAAAGTCAGCCGGAGGGTTGTCCAGGTCAGGAAGAGCTGAACCCACATTTATCTTGATATCCTCAGCGGTACGCTCACCAATTTTAACATTGTGCTGCTGACGCATGTATGCCTGAATGTCGGCTGTAAAGCCATCGCCCGCAATACGAACCGACTTGTTGCATACAATACCCCCCAAGGCAATAACCGCAATTTCGGTGGTACCACCACCTATGTCCACCACCATGCTACCCTCAGGAGCCATAACATCGAGCCCGATACCAAGGGCGGCTGCCATGGGTTCGTAAATCAGGTAAACATCACGACCACCAGCATGTTCGGCGGAGTCGCGTACAGCACGAATTTCAACTTCAGTACTGCCACTCGGAATTCCTATAACCATGCGGAGCGATGGGGTAAAAATTGGGTTTTTGGTATTAATCATGCTAATCATACCACGAATCATTTGTTCAGCCGCATTAAAATCGGCAATTACTCCATCCCTGAGCGGGCGAATGGTTCTGATGTTCTCGTGGGTTTTACCATGCATAGCCCGGGCCTGTTCTCCTATGGCTATCATTTTCCCGGTGGAGTGATCAATTGCCACTATGGAAGGCTGATCGACAACTATTTTATCGTTAAAAAGAATGATAGTGTTAGCCGTTCCTAAATCGATTGCCAACTCCTGAGTTAAAAACGAAAAAAGTCCCATATCGAATTAATATTTATTTTCTAATGTTTAAAGTGTCGAATTCCAGTAAAAATCATGGCAATGCCATTGGCATTGCAGAAATTGATGCTCTCCTGATCCTTGATTGACCCACCAGGTTGAATAACAGCCCTCACCCCTGCCTCGTAGGCAAGCTGAACGCTATCCGGGAATGGGAAAAAGGCATCGGAGGCCATTACAGCCCCATTCAGGTCAAATCCAAAACTATGTGCTTTTGCAATAGCCTGTTTTACAGCATCAACCCTTGATGTTTGCCCCACGCCACTCCCTACAAGCTGAAGGTTTTTAACCAAAACTATGGCGTTCGATTTGGTATGCTTTACAATTTTATTGGCAAAAAGCAAATCGCTAACCTCGTTTGGCTTGGCCGATTTTTGGGTAACCAGCTGCAGCATCGAATCGGATTCGGTAACCGAATCGCGCTCCTGCATTAAAACTCCATTTAAGGCAGTTCGGTAAACCTGTTGCGGCAGTTTAAAATCCTTCATCCTCAGAATTATCCTGTTCTTCTTGGCTTGTAGCACTTCTAGAGCAGCATTATCAAAGTTGGTAGCAATGAGAACTTCAAAGAAGATTTTATTAATCTCCTTAGCAGTAGTCTCATCAATTGACCGGTTGGATATGATAATGCCACCAAAGGCCGAAACAGGATCACCAGCAAGTGCATCGGCCCAAGCCTGAAGGATACTGGGGCGCGAAGCAACGCCACAGGCGTTATTATGCTTCAAAATGGCAATGGTTGGCTCTTCAAACTCCCTGATAAGGTTAACCGCCGCATCGATATCCAATAGGTTATTGTAGGAGATTTCTTTACCGCAATGCTGTTCGAACATTTCATCGAAATTGCCGTAATAAACCCCTTTCTGATGGGGATTCTCACCATACCTCAATCCCCTAACACCCTTTAAGCTTTTACGGAAGAAGCTCTGAGGAAACTCAGGGCTAAAATAGCCGTAAATGGCCGTATCGTAATGCGAAGATGTGGCAAATGCCTCGGCTGCAAATACCCTACGTTGCTCCAGCGATGTGGCACAATCTTGCCCCGTGAGCATTTCGTAAACCCTTTCATATTGCTCCCGATTCGATACTATTAAAACATCCCTGAAATTCTTGGCAGCTGCCCTGATGAGTGAAATTCCGCCAATATCAATCTTCTCAATTACCTCAGGTTCGGATGCGCCGGATTCAACAGTCTTTTCAAAAGGGTAAAGGTCTACAATAACCAAATCAATCTCAGGAATGCTATACTCCTGGAGCTGAAAAAGATCGTTCTCGTTATCGCGTCTGGCAAGAATCCCTCCAAAAACTTTTGGGTGTAATGTTTTCACCCTGCCTCCAAGAATTGAAGGATAGCCTGTGAGCTCCTCTACCGCTAAAACCGGAACACCCAACCCCTTGATGAAATCCATTGTTCCACCAGTTGAGTATATGGTAACATTTTTTTTCCCTAAATACTTTACAATTTTATCGAGGTTATCCTTGTGGTAAACCGATATTAAGGCAGTTTTAACAACTTTATAACTATTCATCTTGTTGTTTGTCAGTTGCTTACGAATAAAATAAATATTCAGTAACTAGCCATAAAATTGGTTAAATCCTTTGAAAAACCAATACTTAGCAACTACTTTTTTTCAACAAACCTGAAAATATTAACCAAATAAAAGCTACTTAAAGTAATATATCAAGGCAAACCCATTAAACCTTGTAAACAATAAATGCTCAAAAAAGATAGGAATATTTAACAGTTTATGTTAGCTGAAAAGTTAACGAATAGGTATATTTGTTGAATGAGCACAAACTATCGGTTTCCATTTTTGACTAAAATTACCTGCATTAATGAAAGCATTACGACCATTTATCATTCTACTCAAGCTTGCACGCGAAAGCATGCAGTTTGCATACCAATCAGTAAAAGCAAATAAGCTTAGAACCTTTCTGTCGCTGTTTGGCATCACTATTGGCATTTTTGCCATTATATCGGTTTTTACCATGATTGACAGCTTAGAGAAGAATGTGCGCGACAGCCTACAGGCGCTTGGGAAAAAGGTTGTATACGTTCAAAAGTGGCCTTGGGGAGGCAATGAGGAATACCCATGGTGGAAATACCTCAATAGACCAGAACCAACCCTAAGTGACCTTGAGGAGATACGCAGGAAAAGCTTACTAACCGATGCTGCATGCTTTAATGTAGCATACAATAAGCAGCTAAAGTATAATGGCAACAATATCCCCGATGCTACCATTTACGGCATTAGCACCGATTTTGATAAAATTCGAACTTTCGACTTAAGCGAAGGCCGATTCTTTAACCAGTTTGAGATTAACTCAGGAAGACCATATGCTGTAATTGGCAGCGATATTGCCAAAGACCTTTTTCAAGGTGCAAATCCATTGGATAAAACCATCAAAATTGGCGGGCAAAAAGTTACAGTAATAGGAGTATTTGCCAAGGAAGGGAAATCGGCCATTGGGGAAAACAGCCTCGATAACATGGTAATTATTCCGCTTAACCTTGCTCGAACCATGGTCGACCTAAGGAATTCCGGCCCGTGGATAATGGTTAAAGCAAAAGATGATACTAGCGTGGAGGATTTAATTGATGAGTTACGTGGCATACTCCGCGCCCACCACCGGCTTAAACCCCTGGATGAGGATGACTTTGCGCTTAACCAAATTGACCTGTTGAAGGATAGCCTCGACTCCATTTTTGCATCAATCAACTTTGCCGGAGGATTCATTGCATTTTTCTCCATAATTGTTGGAGGATTTGGAATAGCCAATATCATGTTTGTCTCGGTTAAGGAGCGCACAAGCCAAATTGGTGTTCAAAAAGCACTAGGGGCAAAACGATACTTCATACTAATCCAGTTCCTCTACGAGGCGGTTCTATTGGCTGTGGCTGGTGGAGTTATTGGCTTACTGCTTATTTTTATTGGAACACTTGCAGTAACCCATGGGTTGGATTTTAACGTGTCGCTTACCCTGTCAAACATAATCCGGGGCTTACTCATATCGGCGGTTATTGGAATAGTATCGGGATTTGTGCCCGCATGGGTGGCATCACGTCTAAGTCCTGTTGAGGCAATAAATACAAAGGCTTAGCCAAGCAAACGTTCCACCTCTAAGGTTAACTCCACAAAGTTATCAACTGAAAGCTGCTCGGCTCGCTTAGTACCGTATTTATCGCTAATCTCAATGCCGTTAAATGCTGAACGGATGGAGTTCCTTAAGGTTTTACGCCGTTGGTTAAAGGCAGCTTTCACAACCCGTTCAAAAAGGGTGTAACTACAGCCTAAGTCATTTACACTATTTCGTGTTAAACGGATTACTGCCGATTTTACCTTGGGCGGTGGGGTAAAGCATCCCTCGCTTACAGTGAACAGATACTCTATATTGTAAAAGGCTTGTAGAAGCACACTAAGTATCCCGTAAGTTCTGGAACCAGGCTTTTCGGCAATTCGCTGGGCAACCTCGCGCTGAACCATTGCTACAACCTCAGGAACAAAATCGCGCTGCTCAATTACTCTAAAAAAGATTTGCGATGAGATATTGTAGGGTAGGTTTCCTATTACAGCAAATTGCCCTTTCAGCAATTCCTTAACATCTACCTGCAAAAAATCGGCCTCAACCACTTTTAAGTCAGGCAGGTTCCTTTTAAGGTAGCTGACCGATTCACTATCAACCTCAACTGCTACAAGTCTACTACCAAACCTTTGGTAAAGATCGAATGTAAGAACGCCCATTCCCGGGCCAATCTCAAGCACTGCATCACAACCATCGGCTCTCAGGCTTTCGGTAATGCGTTGGGCAACACGTTTGTCGTTCAGAAAATGTTGACCTAAATGCTTTTTGGGGCGCACTTCGGGCATGTTACTGGGGGGTATTTGTTAAAACGGAATCAATTCTTGGCCTTAGCACAGGTTTTGGCTTGAGTACTCTAGTCAAGGAATCGAGCTTTAAGCCTAAAGCATTTACGGTTAAATGTTTTGCAATCACTTTCCCCGATTTATCGATAAATAAACTGCCGGGTAAGCGTGCTATTCCATAAAGTTGAAGTTTGTTGATGCTGTACGTGTCGTTTAGTGAAACCTGGTACCAACCCAGGGTATCGGACTTAGCGAGGTTGTCCAACATTAATGAATCCACCTTTACTCCAAAACTCACCACTTCAAAACCCAAAGGTTTGTAGGTGGAGTAAAGATTTTTTAAGTTTTTGCTATTGCCTATTGATTCTTTGTCCCAGAAACAAAGCAGAATCCATTTTGCCCATATTCCCGGAATGGAAATATATTTCCCGTCTAATGTTTGGAACTGAAGGGGTGGTACAACCATGCCCGGCCTTAATGAATTTTCAATTTGTGAAATACTATCGTTAAGCCTATGGTATTCAATGGTTTTCTTGTAATCGAAAACTACTTGTTTTTTAGGGTAAAGCAAGGTTAAGCAGCTATCAACCTTCCTATATAGCCTGGAATAGCTGGTGTAGGGTAATAGTTGCTCAGAATCTAATGTTGCATTTACAATGAAAACAGATGTAAGCTCAAAGGGATTAGATGCCACAAACATGTATGCATCGCTCTGCAAGCCATTTCTCAACGAATCCTTTAACTGAGTGTAAACCTTAACGAGCGAATCTTTTACCAAGATTTCAGTACTATCAATGGCATCAATTTTTGCCTGAAAATTCTTTAGGGTCTGCGAAACCTTATTAATATTATTCTGAAAATTGACTACCTGAATCGTTTCGGGCGAACCATCGGCTTGCCAACCATTACTATAGGTAAGTGTTATTTTTTCACCCGGCTTTGCCGATACTATCAACGGGTAATCCTTTTTATCCGTTGTAATTGCTATTACTTGAGGTTCTTTGGTGTTAAAAGTTATTTTCCCTTCACCTTTAGAGTTAAGCAACACTGAGTCGGCAAAACTGCTTCCAAAATCTGGCACTCTAAAGTAAACCCAACCCTCTGTCCATTGGGGGGCTTTAAATGTAATTTCAATCCTATCGTAATGGTTTGAGCATGCCGTAGCAATAAAAACCAAAATCGAAACCTGAAGAAGAAAGATGATTTTTTTTGAAAAAAAATTTATGGGCATCGCAAACGAATTATATCTGACAACTCTTAAAAATCAACTTCCAAAATTAACAAAAAGCTAAACCAAAATTGGGCTTAAGTCATCTTTTTTTGCTAACTTGTAACGAGATTTTTTACAAAAAATAATGGGATGGCTGGAGCTGTAAATATGCTTATAGCTATACTAAAAGCAACTGCCAACCGCATTTTACTTATGTTATGTCATGTTTAATATGACAACTCATAGTTAAAGGAAAGTATTGAAAGTTTAAAGTATAATTAAAAATTTTTGAGCCATGAAATACCTTTCATTTGACAAAGAGCAGCTGGTTAACCTGGAGTACTCGCTAAACCGGGAGATTCTAAGCACAAACCGTGCAGGTGGATATTTCAGCACAACAATTATTCTTTGCAATACACGTAAGTACCATGGCTTGATGATTTTACCAATTGATGAGTTTGATGGTGAAAATCACGTTTTGCTTTCGTGCGTTGACGAAACAGTAATACAGCACGGACAAACGTTTAACCTGGGTATTCATCGTTACCCCGGCATTTACGAGCCTCGTGGCCATAAATACATAATCGATTTTACCTACGAGCCAACACCTACCCTTACTTACCGGGTTGGTGGCGTAATCTTTAAGAAAGAGTTGCTGTTTGTACACAACGAGGAGCAGTTCATGATTCGCTACACCTTGGTCGATGCGCATAGCTCAACACACCTGCGAATTAAACCTTTTCTTGCCTTCCGCAATGTACATAATGTTTCAAAGGCCAATATGTGGGCTAACACAAAATTTCAACCATGTGCCAATGGGGTTAAGTATAAGCTATACACAGGGTTCCCTACGCTACACCTCCAGCTGAACAAGAAAAACGAATTTGTAGCTTGCCCTGATTGGTACTACAACATTGAGTACATGGAGGAGCTGAAACGTGGATACGAGGGGCACGAGGACCTTTTTGTTCCAGGCTACTTCGAGATTCCAATAAAAAAGGGCGAAAGCGTAATCTTTTCAGCCGCCACCGAGGAGCAAACACCCTCGACCTTACTTAAAAAGTTTAATGCGGAAATACTCCGGCGCCCTGCCAAGGATAGCTACAAAGCTTGCATAGAAAACTCTGCCCGACAGTTTATTGTTCATAAAGGGAAAAGCTGGGATATAATTGCTGGTTACCCATGGTTTGGAAGTTGGGGGCGCGATTCATTTATATCGCTGCCGGGACTAACATTAGGCATTGACGATCCTAAAATGTGCAAAACACTGCTGGACTCGCTAAGCGCAAAGCTTAAAAATGGACTCTTCCCCAACATGGGAAATGCCACATCGCAGGCCTTTAACTCGGTTGATGCGCCTCTTTGGTATTTCTGGGCTATTCAGCAATACTACCTATATACAAACGACCACAAGGAGGTATGGCACGATTATGCCAAGAAGATGAAAACCATCCTCAAAGGATTCAGGGATGGATTACCCTTTAACATTAAGATGCACGACAACGGCCTTATTTGGGCAGGAGAGCGGGGTTATGCACTTACATGGATGGATGCCGTGGTTTATGGCAAACCCGTCACACCCCGAATTGGCTATCCGGTTGAAATCAATGCCTTATGGTACAACGCCATAATGTTTACCATTGACCTTGCCACCAAGAACAAGGATTACCGTTTTGTAAAGGAATGGCTACCTATTGCCGAAAGGGCAAAAGCATCGTTCAACAATCTTTTCTGGCTAGCCGAGAAGGGCTACTTGGCCGATTATGTTGATGAGGAAGGCCCTAATACCGATATTAGGCCTAATCAAATCTTTGCCATTTCGCTACCATACACACCACTCGATGAAGATAAAATGCCAAGTGTGCTTAAGATTGTCGATAAGGAGCTATATACACCCAAGGGACTACGAACACTCTCGCCAAACAATCCGCATTATAAGGGGAGATACGAGGGCGACCAACCCACACGCGACTCAGCCTACCATCAGGGTACGGCATGGCCATGGCTCTTAGGAGCCTATGTTGAGGCTCATTTCCGCCTTAACCCCGAACACGCCATTAATGTGGCTGAAAATATTCTTGAATCGTTCCAGGAAGATATTAATATTCACGGTATTTGCACCATTTCCGAGGTTTACGATGGCGATCCCCCTCAACGTCCAAACGGCTGCATTTCGCAGGCATGGAGCGTTGCTGAACTTACAAGAATATATCAAATGGTTGAAAAACATAAATCAGGAAAGGGTAAATAATATGAGAGTTCTGATGTTCGGTTGGGAGTTTCCCCCTCACATTACTGGAGGTTTAGGAACCGCTTGCTATGGACTTACCCGGGCATTGGCTAAACAGGGCACTGAAATTATTTTTGTTGTGCCCAAAGCTTTTGGCGATGAAGACCAGCGTAGGGTCCGCCTTGTTAGCGCCGAAGATATTGAGGTGTCGCACTCATCCAAAAACCTTGAAGAGTTCTGGAAACATATTAAATACCTAGAGATCAGTTCAAACATAGTTCCCTATGTTGATCCTGAGGAATTTAGTAAAATTGTTGAGTACGCTGAAAACGAGAGCGTTGAATACAACATAAACACATTTAAAAGAAAATTTAAGTTCACAGGAAAGTACGGCCCTAACCTAATGACCGAGGTTACCCGCTATGCAATTACTGCTGCATCGGTGGCTTGGCGGGAAACGTTTGATGTAATTCATGCTCACGACTGGCTTACCTACCCTGCTGGCATTGCAGCCAAAATGGTATCGGGAAAACCCTTGGTTGTTCACGTTCACGCAACCGAATTCGACCGCAGTGGCGAGAATGTAAATCAAGCGGTTTACGATATTGAGCGCCGAGGCATGGAAGTTGCCGACATGGTTGTTACCGTTAGCAACCTAACCCGTAACATCGTGATAAACCGTTATGGTATTCCCGAACATAAGGTGGTAACAGTTCACAACGCCGTTCATTTTAAGGGTGATATAGAGCAAGAATTTGAGCGAGGGGTTGATGAAAAAGTGGTTACATTCCTAGGAAGGGTTACTTTTCAAAAAGGCCCCGACTACTTTGTGGAGGCGGCCAACAAGGTGCTCAAACGCACCCAAAATGTTAGGTTTGTTATGGCTGGCAGCGGCGATATGCTAAACCGAATGATAAGGCGTGTTGCGCAACTTGGCATTGCCCCAAGGTTTCACTTTACAGGCTTCCTCAAGGGAAACGAGGTAAATCAAATGTTCCAGCTATCGGACGTTTATGTTATGCCATCGGTATCGGAACCATTTGGGATAAGCCCGCTTGAGGCCATGCGTTCAAGCGTTCCGGTTATTATATCTAAACAATCGGGTGTTGCCGAGGTGCTTAAGTATGCCATTAAGGTCGATTTTTGGGATATCGATGCCCTTGCCGACAGTATTTACGGGCTACTCCACTACCAAGCCCTTTCAAACTTCTTTATCAAATACGGACAGGAGGAGGTTAACAGCCTTAAGTGGGATGGTGCAGCCACCAAGATTATTGAAATATACAACAAACTAGCTAACAGGTAAATTGGAATACTATGAAGACCATTTGCTTTTACTTCCAGGTTCATCAACCTTTCAGGTTGCGTAGGTATCGCTTTTTCGATATCGGAAAAAACCATAATTACTTTGACGAGTTTGCCAATAGGTCGATAATGCGAAAGGTTGCCGAGAAATGCTACCTACCTACCAACAAGCTGATGCTGGACCTCATAAAAGAATACGGTTCAAGGTTTAAAATATCCTACTCCATTTCTGGTACTGCGCTCGACCAGTTTGAGATGTATGCTCCCGATGTGCTTGAAACATTCCAGAAGCTAGCCAAAACCGGTAGTGTTGAGTTTTTGGCTGAAACATACTCGCACTCCCTATCGGCCTTAAAAAGCAGGGAGGAGCTTACTCGCCAGGTAAAGGCGCAAATGGCTAAGGTTGAAAATCTTATTGGGTATAAGCCCAAAAGTTTCCGTAATACAGAGCTCATATATTCCGATGAGATAGGTGCAATGGTCGCCGACCTGGGTTTCAACACCATGCTAACCGAGGGCGCTAAACACATCCTGGGTTGGAAGAGCTCAAACTTTGTTTACTCCAATGCCATCAACCCAAAACTTCGATTACTACTAAAGAACTTTAGGCTAAGCGATGATATCGCCTTTAGGTTCTCCAACCGCGACTGGAGCGAATGGCCACTTACAACCGAAAAGTACGTGCACTGGTTGAATAATATCAACCCAAATGAGGAAATTGTAAACCTTTTCATGGATTACGAAACCTTTGGTGAGCACCAGTGGGCTGAAACTGGTATTTTCGACTTTATGCGTGCTTTACCCGGTAGGGTTTTTGCCAATACCAACTTTGAATTTCTTACCCCCTCGGAGGCTGCCCAAAAACATCAACCCGTAGCATTACTTCACGTGCCACATCCTATTTCTTGGGCCGATGAGGAACGTGACCTTACGGCATGGCTTGGTAACGAGTTACAGGATAGCGCCTTTAATGAGCTTTACAACCTTGCCGATATGGTTGAAAAAATTGACGACCCTAACATCAAGCGCGACTGGCTTTACCTGCAAACCAGCGACCACTTCTACTACATGTGTACCAAATGGTTTAGCGATGGCGACGTTCATAAATACTTTAATCCATACGACACCCCCTACGAGGCGTTCATCAACTTTATGAATGTTCTTAGCGACTTTACCATCAGGCTTAAAAGTAAACTAATTGAAGAACCAGCAGAAGTTGAAAAGGTTGAGGATCCTGAACAGGCCGTTAAGCTCATTGAGATGTATCAGGAAAAAATTAATGAGTTACAATCCAAGCTAAAAACCACCAAGGTTAAATCATCTGCTAAAGAAACTGCTAAGTCCAGATCCACCAAAAAGGCAACTGCAACCAAAACTGCTGCTAAAAAAACTACAGAAAAAACTGCAAAGGCTAGCTCTAAACCGAGCAAAACCATTGCTAAAACAAAGAAGGTAGAGCCTGACGAAAAAGATAAGAAAGTTAAGGCATCAACCCCAAATGCTAAGCCAACCTCGGCTAAGGGTAAAGCACCGGCGGCTAAAACAAAAGCAGTAAAGGAAAAGAAAGAGACTTCGGCCACAAAAAAAACAACCGGAAAAAGTAAAACTAAATAAAGGTTCAGTGTATGAAGGAAAAATTACTGAAGCCCGACTACCTATTTGAGGTAAGCTGGGAGGTTTGTAACAAGGTAGGTGGAATCCACACTGTTGTTTCCACTAAGGCTTCGTTGCTGGAGAATGAACTTAAAAATAACTACATAACCATTGGGCCCGACATAATTAAGGACACCGAACATAACTTTGAGTTTATTGAGGATCCAAATCTCTTTAAAGCTTGGAGAAACCAAGCTTTATCCGAAGGGATTTCGGTAAGAGTGGGACGATGGAATATACCGTGTAAACCGGTTGCAATACTGGTGAACTTTTCAGGGCTAATATCACATAAGGATGAGATTTTTAAACTGCTTTGGGAACGTTTTAAACTCGATTCAATTACCGGACAATGGGACTACATTGAGCCAGCACTTTTTGGTTACGCAGCCGGGAAAGTAATTGAGAGTTTCACAAACTTCAACCTTAGCCTACGTCACAGAGTGGTAGCCCAATTCCATGAGTGGATGACTGGAACCGGATTGCTATACCTGAAACAAAACATGCCCCAAATAGGGACAGTATTTACCACCCACGCTACAGTTTTGGGCCGCAGCATTGCGGGCAACGGTATTCCGCTTTACAGCAATATTGACAAGTATAACACCGATCATAAAGCCAAGGAATTTAACGTTGTTGCCAAACACTCCCTTGAATCGATTGCTGCCAAGGAAGCCGACTGCTTTACCACAGTAAGTGAAATTACAGCTCAGGAATGCAAGTATTTTCTTGGTAATGAGGTTGATCTTATCACCCCAAACGGTTTCGATGGCTCCTTTATTCCTAAACCCGAAGAGGAATTTAAACTTAGGAAGCTTGAAGGAAAGATTAAGTTTTACGAGGTTGCCGAGGCTATGCTATCGCACGATGTGGCAAAGGATAGCTTAGTAATTGGCATTAGCGGCCGCTACGAGTTCAAGAATAAAGGTATTGATGTTTTCCTGGAAGCGCTAGCAAAGCTAAATCGTGAAAATAACCTTGAAAAAGAGGTGCTTGCATTCCTATTAATTCCCGCAGGACACCACGGCCCTAGGAAGGATGTATTCCATAACCTACGCGATGCCAAGGAAAGCGATAGCTACATCATTCTTGATGATACACACGTTACGCACTACCTAAACGACCCTGAATCCGAGATTATACTAAAACGGATTCGAGCACTCGGACTAAACAACGCTTCAACCGATAAGGTTAAAGTATTCTGGGTTCCATGTTACCTCAACGGAAACGATGGAATATTTAACAAACCATACTACGACTTACTTATTGGTATGGATATCACTGTTTTCCCATCGTACTATGAACCTTGGGGTTACACTCCACTTGAAAGTTTGGCCTTTAGAGTTCCTACAATCACAACAACCCTGGCGGGTTTTGGCGATTGGATTAATAAGCATTACAATAACCCCAAGGATGCCATAAGAATAATTCACCGCACCGACGATAACGACCCCGAAGTGGTTGAGCAAATTGCATTAACCATCGATTACAATATAAAACTCGACAACAATAAGAAGCTGAATCTTGCCCATAATGCTGACGAGATATCGCGGGTTGCCCTTTGGGAAAACTTTATTGACTACTACTTCCAAGCTTACGATAAAGCACTTAAGGTAGTTGGCGACCGCACGCAAATGTACATGGAGGTTGAACGGCAAGAGGTATTGCCAACAGTTGAACGGAAATTCAAACAGTATCAACCCAACTGGGTTAGGTTGATAATCCAAAAACGTTTGCCCGAAAAGCTAAAACCCCTCGATGAGATTTCACGTAACCTTTGGTGGTCATGGAATACTGACTCAAAGGAAATATTTGAATCTATTGACAAGGACCTTTGGGATCAGTGCGAGCATAACCCCATTCAGTTTCTCGAAAGGATAAGTTTACCCCGCTTTCAGGAACTTGAGAACGACACAGCGTTTGTGGATAAACTCCAATCGGTTTACCTGAGGTTTACCTCTTACATGATGAAACGCTATGAACGGAAAGGTCCCCGAATTGCATACTTCAGCATGGAGTTTGGCTTACATAGCTCCCTTAAACTTTACTCGGGAGGCTTGGGTGTGTTGGCTGGCGACTACCTGAAAGAAGCTTCGGATCGCAATGTTGATATGGTTGGTATCGGACTTTTATACCGGTATGGATATTTCACTCAAAACCTTTCAGCATCGGGCCAACAGGTTGCTGTTTACGATCAGCAAAACTTTACCCAGAGTGTTGCTACTCCTGTGCGTAACGAAAACGGCAAGTGGATCACTGTTAAGGTGGCATTTCCCGGACGCGATGTTTACGCCCGGGTATGGAAGGTTGAAGTTGGCAGAACCGACCTTTACCTTTTGGATACTGACTTTGAGGATAACCAACCCCTTGACCGTACCATCACTCACCACCTTTACGGTGGCGACCTGGAGAACCGGTTTAAACAGGAAATGATTCTTGGCATAGCCGGCATACGAGCCTTGAACGAATTAGGAATTACCCCCGATATTTACCATATAAACGAGGGTCATGCCGCATTTATCGGGCTGGAACGTTTACGCCGTTACATCCAAGAAGAAAAACTATCGTTTCCTGAAGCTTTGGAACTTGTTAGAGCATCGAGCCTTTTCACTACCCACACCCCTGTCCCTGCCGGCCACGATGCCTTCCCTGAAGAATTAGTCCGAACCTACATGGCTCATTACCCTGAAAGGTTAAAAATAAGCTGGGATCAATTCATGGATTTAGGCCGAATGAGTCCTGGTGATTCAACTGAACGATTTTCAATGAGCCATTTGGCTATAAAGCTCTCGCAAGAAGTTAACGGGGTTAGCTGGCTCCATGGTGAGGTTAGCCGAAAAATGTTTGCCGGCATGTGGCCCTGCTACTTCCCCAATGAACTTCATATAAGCTATGTAACTAACGGGGTTCACTTCCCTACATGGACTGCCCGTGAATGGAAAGCAATACTGGAAGATAGCTCTGACAGCTCTGAATTGGGTTACACACTTCCTAACTGGAGCGCTATTGAGAACTTGCCCGATAATAAAATATGGGATATTCGGAACAAACTAAGGAAACGCCTTGTCAAGCTAATTAACAAGCGGTTAAATAATCCGAACCTGGTTAGGTTTGAAAGCCCACGTCAGGTTATTGAGATACAAGAAAAGCTGAACGACAAGATACTTACCCTTGGTTTTGCCCGCCGATTTGCCACCTACAAAAGGGCATGGTTGCTATTTAAGGATCAGGACAGGTTAGCGGAACTAGTCAACAACCCCCAACGACCTGTTCAAATCTTTTTTGCTGGTAAAGCCCACCCACACGATAAAGCCGGCCAGGATTTAATCAAGAAGATTATTGAAATATCCAAGCAACCACGTTTCCTTGGCAGAATAATCTTCCTGCAAAACTACGATATGGAACTGGCCCGACGCATGGTACAAGGTGTTGATGTTTGGCTTAACACCCCCACCCGTCCCATGGAAGCTTCAGGAACTAGCGGTCAAAAGGCCGTAATGAATGGAGTGCTTCACTTTAGCGTTCTGGATGGATGGTGGGTTGAAGGCTACCGCGAGAATGCCGGTTGGGCACTACCAATGGAACCCACATACCCCCAAGAGGAGTTCCAGGACGAACTCGATGCTGAACTCATCTATACCATGCTTGAGAATGAGGTTGTACCCGCATTCTATGAGCGCACCGCCGACGATGTCCCTCAAAAGTGGATTTCGTTTATCAAAAAGTCCATGACCCAAGTGGCATCGAACTTTACAACTCTTAGAATGATAAACGACTACCAAAACCGGTTTTACAACAAGCTTTACTATAGGTTTAATGAGCTATCCGAGAACGATTTTGAGGAAGCCAAACAGATTTCCGCATGGAAACGCCGCATTACTCGTAGCTGGGACGAGATTGAAGTGATACGGGTTAAACAGTTTGACATGAACCGTGAACCCATATTACTGGGTAATGAGTATGAGGCTGAAGTTGTTCTCGATTTGGGATCACTTGCCCCCGATGAAATAGGGGTAGAGCTTGTGGTTGCCGACCTTATTGAGAACCAACAAGTAACCGTTAAGCGTGTTCATGAATTTGAACTTGCTGGAATTGAAGGCTCAAGAGCTACTTTCCGGTTAAAACTGATCCCCGTTGAACCCGGTGCGTTTGAGTGTGGTATTAGAATATTCCCCAAAAACCCACTACTGCCCCACCGCATGGATTTTTGCTTGGTTCGATGGATATAATGGAAAAAACGCATTGGGGAAAAGGTTAATGCAAGCCTTTTCCCCTTACCAAAAGTTTACGTCGGTTCGTCAATGCTTTTTATACTTTAGTCAACAAGAAAAATATCATGAACAATAATATTACTTTGAAACAATAAATTTTTGCAAATTAGCATGTGAGTAAGCACAAGCCCAACATGATTATTATTCAACGTCCAAATCAAACGCGCCGCAAGGAATTAGCACTTACCTTAGGCTTTTTTGATGGCGTTCACCTTGGACACCGCGAGCTAATCCAAACAGTAGCTCACGATGCTGAAATCATGGGTTTGGAATCGGCTGTGCTAACTTTCTGGCCACACCCCAGACTTGTCCTCCATAAAGATCCTGAGAAACTTCGTTTCCTTAACACGCTTAACGAGAAAGCTAAAATAATTGCCAAGTTTGGAATAGACTATTTTATTGTTCAGGAATTTTCCCGGGATTTTTTCAATTTGGATGCCACCGATTTCATCAAATTGCTGGTTTACGAATATAAGGTTAAGCATTTTGTTATTGGTGCCGATCATCGCTTTGGGAAAGGAGGATCGGGCGATTCAGACCTTTTGAATAAACTTTCCGGCGAAATGGGTTTCACCGTGAAAGTGATCCCCTCGCAAAAAATTGAAGGAATTGATGTAAGCTCCACAAAGATACGCGAAGCGCTCCTAACTGGAAACCTTGAGCTGGCAAACCAGATGCTGGGTTACCCATACCTTATAACCGGTGCTGTTCAATCCGGCAATCAGCTTGGACGAAGAATCGGTTTCCCCACTGCCAACATTCGTCCTAACGATCCACTTAAACTTATTCCCAAGGAAGGGGTATATGCAGTGGTTGTTAACGCCAACGACACCATTTACAAGGGAATGCTTAACATCGGTTTTAGACCAACAGTTGGAACTGACAACAAGCAAACCATTGAAGTAAACATTTTCGATTTTGAGGAAGACCTTTACAATTCAGGCATTGAGGTTGCCCTTGTCGCCCGGTTACGGGACGAAAAACGTTTTGCCTCCGTTGAGCACTTGAAAGAGCAACTTGTTATTGATAAACAGAATGCCCTGGAAGCCTTAAAGAACGAAAAAGTTGAACGTTATCAAAACTTATTCCTAACTTTACGGCCCGAAAGGAATAATAACCAATAAAATCAATATTAATGGAACAAGTAATTCAGGCTACCTTACCCTACAAGGTTAAGGATATCGCATTGGCAGAATGGGGAAGGAAAGAAATCACTATTGCCGAAAAGGAAATGCCGGGACTAATGTCGCTTCGTAAGAAGTACGGTCCTCACAAGCCCCTTAAAGGGGCACGCATTACCGGTTCGCTCCACATGACCATACAAACCGCTGTACTTATTGAAACCCTTGTAGAACTGGGAGCACAGGTTCGTTGGGCAAGCTGCAACATTTTCTCAACTCAGGATCATGCTGCAGCAGCCATAGCAGCTGCAGGCATACCTGTATTTGCATGGAAAGGAGAAACCCTTGAAGAGTACTGGTGGTGTACCGCGCAGGCTCTTTCGTTCCCCGAAGGTAAAGGCCCAAACCTCATTGTTGACGATGGTGGCGATGCTACACTCCTTGTGCATTGGGGTTACAAAGCCGAGAACGACAAGTCGTTCCTGGATAGGGTGCCGTCGTCGCACGAAGAAAAGGTTATACTCTCACTACTCAAAGATATTTTGGCTAAAGAGCCTAACAAGTGGCATAACCTGGTGAAGGAACTTAAAGGTGTTTCGGAAGAAACTACTACCGGGGTTCATCGCCTTTACCAAATGCTTGAACGTAAAGAGTTACTTATACCTGCCATAAATGTTAACGACTCGGTTACCAAGAGTAAGTTCGACAACCTTTATGGATGCCGCGAATCGCTTGCCGATGGCATTAAGCGGGCAACCGATGTTATGATTGCCGGTAAGGTTGTTGTGGTATGCGGTTACGGCGATGTGGGAAAGGGTTGTGCACACAGCATGCGCTCCTACGGCGCCCGTGTGATAGTAACTGAAATTGATCCCATATGCGCCCTTCAGGCTGCCATGGAAGGTTTTGAGGTGAAAACCGTTGAGGACACTCTCGATGAGGGGAATATCTACGTTACCGCCACCGGCAACTGCGATGTTATTACCCTTGAACACATGCAACGCATGAAGGATCAAGCCATTGTTTGCAATATCGGCCATTTTGACAACGAGATTCAAATGGATAGGCTCAACTCCCAAAAGGATGTTAAGCGCATCAATATTAAGCCACAGGTGGATCAGTACACATTCCCCGATGGCCACTCCATTTTTATCCTGGCCGAAGGCCGACTGGTTAACCTTGGCTGCGCCACAGGCCATCCCAGCTTTGTGATGAGCAACAGTTTCTCCAACCAAACCCTTGCACAAATTGAGCTCTGGACTAAAAATCTACCCGTTGATGTGTACCGACTCCCCAAACACCTCGACGAGGAGGTTGCTCGCTTGCACCTTGAGCAAATTGGTGTTAAGCTTACCCAGTTGAGTTCAAAACAAGCGGAGTACATTGGTGTAAAACCCGAAGGGCCATACAAACCCGAACATTACCGTTACTAAACAATAAGAACTGCCGGAAACCTCCGGCAGTTTTTCTATCCTTTTGCTCTACCAATTAACTTTATTGCTCCCATAATTTTTTCATATCCTGCGCGTACTAGTGGAGTATTGCCAAATTTATGAGTAAACTCACTCTCGCTAAGACTTGCAAGTTCGGCAGCTTTAATCCCACTAAAAACATGGGTTTCCTGATCAACTCCATTAACCCGCACAGCCTTGCTGTTCCATGGGCAAACCTCCAGACAGATGTCGCAGCCAAAACACCATCCTTTTAGGTTGCTCACCTCATCATCGGCAATCACCTGTTTACGCTCAATAGTTAAGTATGATATGCACTTCCGTGCATCTACAGTACCCGGGGCAACTATAGCATTATTGGGGCAGGCATCCATGCATCGGGTACAAGAGCCACACCCATTTCGCTCCAGGTGAATGGTTGGCTCAATTTCAATATCAACAATAAGTTCCCCAATAAAAACGTAGGAACCTAAGTTCCTGTTAATAAGGTTCGAGTTCTTCCCAATCCATCCCAACCCAGCACGAACGGCCCACTCTCGCTCCATTACCGGCGCAGAATCAACAAATGCTCGCCCATTTATTTCACCATGGCTTTTCCGCATTCTGTTCAACATCTCCCAGAGCATTTCTTTCATCAGAGAATGGTAATCAACCCTGCAGGCATAACGGGCAATTCGGGGGGATTGAATGTTAACAGGCACATCGCCTGTATTGTATGAAAGTAAAACGCTTATCACCGATTTCGCCCCTGGAACCAACTTGGTAGGATCAAGCCTAACATCAATATTCCGCTCCATGTAGGCCATGGTTGCATGGTACTGATTATGCAACCACTTGAAGTATACCCCTTCAAGATTATTCAAGCGTTCGGCCCGGCTCACCCCACAAGCATGAAAACCAACATCTAGCGCAATACTGATAATATCTTCAGTCTTTACCATCGGTATTTATTTGCAAATACAAAGATTGTTAAATAGAATCGAAATTTAGCTTTTTTACTTAACTTGGTAAAAATTTGACATAATAGTATGATTGAGTTTGATATTGAAACGGAATATATTCAGCTGGATAAGCTACTCAAGGCATGCCGCCTTGTTTATAGCGGTGGCGAAGCCCACCAGCTTGTTGACGAAGGTCTTGTTAAGCTTAACGGGACAGTTGAAACCCGGCGGAGAGCAAAAATAAGACCTGGCGACAAGGTTCAGGTTGGTTCTGAAACAATAGTGGTAAAAACAAAAAAATAGATGTTATGGAAAAAAGAGTATCTTTTCTTTTGCTGGTAATGCTGGTAATATCAGTTATTGGCTGTGGCACAAAAAAGTCAAATGATTACGCAAATCTCGAATCGATTAGTTCAAATCGGAGTGAAGCCTTTACCGAAACGGTTGTTGATGATATTGCAGCTCCTGTAGCAAAAAGTGTTGCTGCGGTTGATATTGAGCCAAAAGTAATTAAAACAGCCAATGTGAGCATTGAGGTAGCCGATTACCTAAAATCGCGCCAAAAAGTAGATTCAATTGTGGCCAAGCATAAAGGCTTTGTAACTAACGAAGCATTCCAAGAAACCGATACCCAAAAAAGTAACAGCATAACCATTAGGGTACCGGCTCAAAACTTTGACCATCTACTTAGCGATATTGCTACTATTGCCAAAAGAGTCGATTACCAGAATATTTATACCCAGGATGTAACCGAAGAGTATATCGATGTTAAAACACGCTTGGAGAACAAGCAGGAAGTTGAAAGAACCTACAGGAAACATCTTCGCGAGGCAAAGAACATTGAGGATATTCTGAAGATTGAGAACAAGTTGGCCGAAATCCGTTCCGAAATTGAATCGGTTCAGGGAAGGTTAAAGTATATCGACAATCAGGTTAACCTAAGCACCGTGTCGTTATATCTGTACCAGAAATTGGAATACAAATATATCCCTGAGCAACTGCCTGGGTTCTGGCAAAGGGTAAAAGAAGGATTCCATTGGGGATGGAAAGGTTTTCTTTGGTTCCTAATCCTTCTGGTTAAGCTTTGGCCACTCTGGCTAGTTGGTGCTATTGCATATTTTGCAGTTATTCTGATTGAAAAGCAGATAAAAAGTCGCAAAAAGAAGGAAAAGAAGGCTAAGAAACTGCAAAAAAAGGCCAAGCAAACCGATAAAACCGTTATGTAACGGGTAACCCTTTTGGCTTGAAATACAGCGTTGAATTAAACTGCCCTGCAGAAAAAATTGCAAATAACCTTAAAACTATTTTGCGAATAAAAAATTTACTTATTTTTGCAGTGCTAAAAAAAATGCATTACCTGCTGAAACATGCTAGAATGCTGCATATTGAAGCAAGTGGCAATTTAAAATTGTGATGGCGAGGTAGTTCAGTTGGTTAGAGCGTCCCGATTTTATCGGGAAGGTCGCCAGTTCGAAATGTAAACGTTCTTTTTGAGATATTAGTTTGTTGGCGAGGTAGCTCAGTTGGTTAGAGCGCATGATTCATAATCATGAGGTCGCCGGTTCAATCCCGGCTCTCGCTACAAAGCCGAAAAGCCCGTAAACATTGAGTTTGCGGGCTTTTTTATTTTTAACCTTTACCAATAATAACCTAGTTCCCCCTCTGGGTAGCTCAGTTGGTTAGAGCGTCCCGATTTTATCGGGAAGGTCGCCGGTTCAATCCCGGCTCTCGCTACAAAGCCGAAAAGCCCGTAAACATTGAGTTTGCGGGCTTTTTTGTTTTCAACCTTTACCTAAAATAACTCATTTACCCCTTAAAGTAACTTAACTGGTTAGCGCGTCCTGATTTCATCGGGAAGGTCGCCGGCTCAATAGGAGTCATAGAGGTTATAATATCACTTACTTTAACATCAAGGTACCTAGCCACAACGGATTGCGCCCTCTTAAATAGGCTAACAATCTCTTTGTTTATTAACAACCTATTGTTAATAAATACCTTCAAAACATTGGCATAAGTATTGCATTTTATTTTTAAATTGCTTATGCTAAGTTCAAGAATTGGTATGAGCAGAGCGTAAATTTAAAACATTCAAGTATGAAAGGGACAGTAAGTACTAATCAAAAGGTTGAACTTGAGTATCAGGTTAACACCTCTCCCGGTGTGCTTTTTAAAAGGTTAAGCACCCCCCATGGTTTATCGGAATGGTTTGCGAACGATGTAAACCTTTCAGGGAATGTGTTCACTTTCATCTGGGACGGAGATACCCAAAAAGCTGAATTGGTTGATAAAAAGGAAAATAAGTTTGTTAAGTTTCGATGGATTACTGAGCAGAATGAGGCTGGCCACCATTTTGCTTTTAAACTTACGAAAGATGAACTTACCGGCGAGGTATCGCTTACCGTAATTGAAGAGGTTAATGAGGAGGAGGATATCGATGAGGTTGTTTCACTCTGGAACTACCAAATTGGTGAACTCAAACGGCTGATTGGGGCATAAGCTAAATATAAAAGCATCTGTCACTTTCAAGGAAAAACATTACATTTGTGATGTTTTTCCTTAATTTTTAATCCGTGAAAACACTTCATCGTTTTATCCTGAAATCGTATATTGGCCCGCTAGTAATGACATTTTTCATTACAATGTTCGTGCTGCTCATGCAGTTTCTCTGGAAGTATATCGACGATTTGGTTGGGAAAGGGCTGGGCTGGGATGTTATTGCAGAGCTTCTTTTATACGCATCGGCAGGACTTTTGCCCATGGCATTGCCACTTGCAACCCTACTCGCCTCGCTTATGACCATGGGCAACCTAGGGGAGAATAATGAGCTGCTCGCCATGAAATCGGCAGGAATCTCACTGCCCCGGATACTTACTCCACTTATAGTTCTTACCATTTTTATTAGCGTTGGAGCATTCTTTTTCTCAAACAATGTTCTGCCCTACACAAACCTTAAAATATCAACACTGCTCTACTCGGTTAAACAACAAAAACCAGAACTTATAATAAAGGAAGGGGTTTTTACCAACCTGATTGAAGGATACAGTATAAAAGTAGGCGACAAAGACCCAAATACCGGATTAATGCGCCGTATCCTTATTTACGATCACAGCAAGGACGAAGAAAACACTACCGTTACCTACGCCGATTCCGGTTACATGAAACCCACTGCCGATCAAAAGTTTTTGGTAGCCACACTCTATAGCGGTAATAGCTACAAGGAGGTTAGGGATAATCGAAAGCCCCGTTACAGCTATAAGGAAAAACTCCCAGCCCAGAAGCAAACCTTTGAAAAGGAAGTAATCATATTTGAACTAAAAGGTTTTGAGCTTCAGCGTGCCGATGAGAGTTTTTTCAAGGACAGCTACCAAACCCAAAATATTGCCCAGCTAGAAAAAACGGAGGATTCACTTTCCAAAGCATTTAACACTCAAATAGAATCATTCTCGCAACATGTAATCAGGAGTAGTATCTTCCGAAATCCATACTGGGGCCGTCGCCAAAACGATGTTAAAGTCACACGTAGTTTGAATGTTGATTCCCTTTACAATACACTACCTCCCGTAGAAAAAATTTCGGCACTGGAGCGAGCCATGGAATTTGCCCGCTCAACCAAGAGCTATGTCTCATCGTCAAAGGATGAATTTTTCTATAAACAAAAGTATATTGCCCGGCATATGATTGAATGGCACCGAAAATTCACCCTTGCATTTGCATGCTTTGTATTCTTTTTCATAGGAGCACCACTTGGGGCCATAATCAGGAAGGGAGGCTTGGGTACACCTGTTGTGATTTCGGTTCTTTTCTTCATTATCTACTACATCATAAACATTACCGGCGAAAAGTTTGCTCGCGAACTTTACTGGACCCCCTTTGTGGGCATGTGGATTTCATCGTTTATTCTTCTTCCCCTAGGGATATTCCTCTCTTACAAGGCAACAACCGATTCAGTGATCATGAATGCAGATTTCTACATTGAAAAGGTTAAAAAGCTGTTTAGCTTTAGCACGACAAGAAAAAAGCATACCGAATTATCGCCTAAAACCGAATAAATTTTAAATGCGAATCCTTATAATTTCACACAAACCACCCTACCCCAGTGTTGACGGAGGAACACTGGCAACCCTTAATATGTGCCTAGGACTAGCCAAAGCAGGCAATAATGTAACCGTACTAACCTTAAGTACCCAAAAGCACCCCAGCTCACTGGAAATAATTCCAAATGAGATTAAAGCTCTTATTAACTTTGAAATACTACACGTTAATATTAAAACAACCCTTTTAGGGTACATACTCAACTTCATTTTTTCGCTTCGCCCCTATAACATTGAGCGATTCATAAGTACCCCCTTTAAAAGGTTAATAAGAAAAATTCTTTTGAACGAGTATTTTGATGTTGTTCAGCTTGAGGGTTTATACCTTTACCCATACATTAGTACCATTCGCAGTCATTTTAGGGGAACCCTTTCGCTTAGGAGCCATAATGTGGAGCATCATATTTGGCTAAAACTTGCCGAAAACGAAACCAATAAGCTCAAAAGGTTCTATTTTAGGATTCTTGCCAAACGTTTGGCCAGGGTTGAATCGAACATTTCAAGTAAGGTTGATGCCCTTGTAGCCATAGCTGAGCCCGACAGGCAATGGTTTGTGGAAAATAATTTTAACAAACCAACAATTACTATCCCTGCTGGGTACTTAAAGGAGGAGGTTGCAGAAGATATTGAACCTGTTGACTTCCCATCAATATGTTACATAGGCGCATTGGATTGGTTGCCAAATACAGAAGGTTTAAATTGGTTTATCAACTGGGTTTGGCCACGTATTCAATCGGAAATTCCTGAGATAGAGTTTCATATTGCCGGACGAAACGCCTCAGAGGAACTGGCAGAAAGACTTATTACCGAGCGCAACATCATTTTTCATGGCCAGGTAGCCAATTCATCTACTTTTCTGAGTAGATGCCCAATAATGGTCGTACCTCTACTCTCAGGTAGTGGAATTCGGATTAAAATTATTGAGGGCATGTACCTGCAAAGAGCCATTGTTGCCACAAGTATGGCAGTTAAAGGTATTGATATCAAGCACAACGAGCACATTCTCATAGCCGATTCGCCCGATGAATTTGCCAAAGCGGTATGCTCGCTAATCTACAACCCCAACCTAGGAAAGAAAATTGCGCATAACGCCATGGAATTTGCTCAAAATAACCTCGATGCTATTGTGCTGGCCGAAAAACTTACCCAGTTTTACAAACAACTTGAGGGATGATGCTCCATTTTCTTTTCTGGCTAACAATTGGTATAGTTCTTTACACATACTGCATATACTTACTGGTACTTTGGATATTATGTGTAAAACGGGGAAAAAACAATTCACCTGAAAACAATATTAGTCAACTTCCAGAAGTGACCATCGTTATTGCCGCACATAACGAGGAAAAATACATATTAGCAAAATATCAAAACACCCTAGCCCTGAACTATCCTTCCGGAAAATTATTCCAGCTCTGGGTTGACGATGGAAGTACCGACAGCACCCATGAAACGCTAAGTAACCTTAATGGCATTACGTTCATTTCGAACCCTGAACGGTTAGGAAAAGCCCAATCCATTAACAATGCCATGAAACTGGTAAAAACTCCTTTTACTGTATTCACTGATGCCAATACATTTCTATCCCAAAACTCAATAATTGATTTGATTAAGCATCTGGAAAACCCTGAAGTGGGTTGCGTTGCAGGCCAGAAGAAAATATTGTGGAGCCACTCCGATGCCTTAGCATCGAAAGGTGAAGGATTATACTGGAGATTTGAATCGTTTGTAAAAATGGCAGAAAGCTGCTCAGGTTCAACACTTTCAGGCACAGGTGAACTATATGCTATTCGAACAAATCTATTTAGCCCCATACCAATAAACACCATACTCGACGACTTTGAAATATCGGCAAGTATTATTAAACAGGGATATAAGGTTAAATACGATAATCGAGCAGTAGCTTCGGAAACCGGCTCCCTTACGGTAGAGGATGAGAAAAAACGAAAGGTAAGAATAGCTGCTGGGTGCTTTCAAGCACTTGGTAGGCATGCATATCTACTTAATCCATTTAAAAATACCGAAGTGGCTTTTAAGTTTTTTTCACATAAGCTTTTACGATGGGTTTTGGTACCTCCTGCAATTGTTGGTGCACCGTTCTTAAATGCTGCCATTCTATTATTATATCCAGATAGTTCCATTATCTACTTAGCTTCCATGCTTACTATTACATTTTTTTACCTTTTAGTAGCCATAGGATACCTTTTCCGGAATCGCAGCAATGTGCATCCCATGGTTACCTTCCCATACTATGGTTTTATGATGAATATTACCATGCTTAAAGGGTTAATTATTTTCTTAACTGGCAAACAAACACATATTTGGGAAAAGGCAAACCGAAAAGCTGACATTTAGCAAGATATTTTTCCTTTCAAAATACTAATTTTGCGTCATCCTTTTTAATCATTTTATTGGCAGCACAATGGCAAACAACGACGAGATTAAACTAAATACCATCGAAGAGGCAATTGAAGAGCTTCGTAATGGAAGAGTAATAATAGTAGTTGACGATGAGGATAGGGAGAACGAGGGCGATTTCATTGCTGCTGCTGAGCTAATCACACCTGAAATAATTAACTTTATGGCTAAGTATGGGCGTGGGCTAATTTGTGCATCACTGCCCGAAAAGCGCTGCGACGAGCTGGAACTTGAGCTCATGGTAGGCCGTAACACCGCTCTGCACCATACAGCCTTTACCGTATCGGTCGACCTTATTGGAAACGGATGTACAACTGGTATATCGGCAGCCGATAGAGCCAAAACCATAAAGGCACTTGTTGACCCCAATACTAAACCGGAAGACCTTGCCCGACCGGGTCATATTTTCCCACTACGTGCCAAAGAAAAGGGCGTTTTACGTCGCCCAGGCCATACCGAGGCAGCCATTGACCTTACACAGCTTGCCGGCCTAACCCCCGGTGGTGTATTGGTTGAAATAATGAACGACGATGGCACCATGGCACGCCTTCCCCAGCTTGTTAAGGTTGCCCAGGAGTTCAACCTGAAAATTGTAACCATAAAGGACCTAATTAGCTATAGGCTGAAGTTTGAAAGTATTGTTGAGAAAGGTGTTAGGGTAAAACTCCCTACGGAGTTTGGCGATTTTGCGCTTATACCTTTCCGCCAGAAGTCGAACGGGCTTGAGCATGTTGCCCTGATTAAAGGCGAATGGGAACCCGATGAGCCCGTTCTGGTTCGCGTACACTCCTCGTGCGTTACCGGCGACATTTTTGGCTCGTACCGTTGCGATTGCGGCCCTCAACTCCATGAGGCCATGAAGATGATTGACAATGCAGGTAAAGGGGTGCTGGTTTACCTTAATCAGGAAGGGCGTGGCATAGGCCTTTTCAATAAGATACATGCGTATAAGCTCCAAGAGGAAGGGATGGATACAGTTGATGCCAACGTGGAACTTGGATTCCAGCCCGATGAGCGCGACTATGGTGTGGGAGCAAGTATTTTACGCGAAGTTGGTGTAAAAAACATGCGGCTTATTACCAACAACCCTAAAAAGATGAGTGGGCTTGAGGGGTATGGATTACACGTAGTTGAAAATATACCTTTAGTAATACCACCAAATCCTTACAACGAATTTTACCTAAAGACTAAACACGAACGCATGGGACACATCAACCTTTTCAACCCCAAAAAGGAATAAAACCCAATGCCAGCAAAGGAATCACCCCGTATTGTTTACATGGGCACGCCCGAGTTTGCCGTTGAACCACTTAGGGCGATTATTGAAGCAGGGTACAACGTGTCAGCGGTAGTCACTGTTCCTGATAAACCCGCAGGCCGAGGTTTAAAACTTCAGCCCTCACCGGTTAAAGTATTTGCCGAGCAAAACCATATTCCCGTACTTCAGCCAGAAAAGCTCAGGGATCCGCAGTTCATTCAAACACTGAAAGAGATAAATCCCGATATTACCGTAGTTGTTGCCTTTAGGATGTTACCAAGGGATGTTTGGCAAATTCCTCGTTTAGGAACCTTTAACCTTCATGCCTCGCTTTTGCCCCAGTACAGGGGTGCTGCACCCATTAATTGGGCAATCATAAATGGTGAAAAGGAAACCGGAATTACCACTTTTTTACTTGATGAACAGATTGATACTGGTAATATCCTTCTTCAAAAGAGTGTACCCATAGGCGAAACCGAAACCGCCGGCGAACTCCACGATAGGCTAATGTATCAGGGGGCAGGACTTGTTGTTGAAACAATAAACATGCTTTATGCTGGTAACATCAATCCTATTCCTCAAAACCAAATCAAGGTAAGTGGAGAGCTAAAACCAGCCCCAAAAATTTTTAAGGAAACCTGTCGTGTTGACTGGAACAATCCATCCCAAAAAGTTTTCAACCATATTAGGGGGCTTAGTCCATACCCTGCTGCATGGACCGAACTTAAAACCAAAAGAAACAATGTTGAAACAATTATACCTATAAAGATTTACCAGGCGGAAAAACTTGACCAGGCTCAATCACAAAGGCCTGGAACGGTGAAAACCGATGGAAAAACACACCTCCATATTTTTTGTTCACAGGGTGCAATTGCGCTAAAAACTGTTCAGCAGGCAGGTAAAAAAGCCATGGGAATTGAAGAGTTCCTAAGGGGATGGCAGAATGCTGAGTTTATCGAAGTACTATAACGGTTTACGTTTCCTCAAGTAAATTAGTTGACCCACCTCTGGTTCATCGCCCGGTTTCATTCTATTTTTCCGGTAAAGTGATTTTAACTTAACGCCGTACATCTGCGAAATTTTATACATGGTTTCGCCCTCTTCCGCTGTATGAACAGGATTCGACCTATCTGCTTTCCATCGTTTGGGCTGTATGTATAGTTCCTGCCCAGGGCGAATCACTGAATCGCGAGTCAAATCGTTGTACCTGTAAAGCTGCCAGGGCATTAAATCTAACTCCCTAGCTAACGATTCAAAAGTATCGCCATCCTTGGCAACAATATATTTTACCCTGTTTCGGGTGAAAACAGGCCGAGTTTTGTAAAGGTCAATTTCGTAATTATCCCAATCGGTTACAACCGTTTTGGGTGGCTTAATGGCAACGGTAATTCCCTGATCGAATCGGAAAAGCTCATTGTCCTCAATTATCTTAATAAGCAGCTCTGCATACTTTGGGTTAGTAGCATAACCAGCTTTCTTGAGCCCATGGGCCCATGCCTTATAATCGGTTGGGGTCAAATCGAATAGGAAAGCATAGCGCTTTCCGCCTCTGAGAAAAAGACTATGGTCGTTAAACGATTGCTCCGGATTTTTGTATTTTCTAAAGCACTCCCCTTTTCGGTCGTCATCGTGGTAAATGGTTGCACCAGTCCAGTCCTTATGGCACTTTATCCCAAAGTGGTTATTGGCCTTTACAGCCAATGTGCTATTCCCATTATCGCTTTCCAGCATGGCCTGGGCAAGAGTAATACTTGCAGGTACGCCAAACTGCTTCATATTATTAACGGCAATATGCGAATACATGCTAATGTATTCCTCGCGCGAAATCTTGTTTTGGGCAAATACAGATAGATGAATCCCTGTAAGGATAAAAAACAATGCTGCTAAAATCCTATTCATAGCTAAAACTACTCTAAGCCTAACAACAAAAACTCATTCCATAACTTTTCTTTGGGAGGAGGAGCTACAATTTTTATTTCCTCCCCAGAAATTGGATGGGTAAATGCAAAAACCCTTGAATGCAGATCGATACCTCCATCTGGGTTAGAACGGGGATAGCCATATTTTAAATCGCCTCGAATTGGACATCCAATTTTCGAGAGTTGAGCACGTATTTGGTGATGCCTACCGGTAATCAAATCTATTACTAACAGGTAGTAATTTTCAGTTCTACCAACAAGTTCATACTTAAGCTTGGCAATTTTTGAGCCGTGCACCTCACGGTGATATACAAACGATTTATTTTTTTTGTTATCGCGCAAAAGATAATGAACAAGGGTTTGCGATTCAACTGGAGGTTGATTCTTTACAATAGCCCAATACTTTTTGGTGATTTTCCCTTCCTGAAAAAGATTATTGATACGGCTTAACCCTTTGCTGGTTTTTGCAAAAAGCACTACTCCACTCACAGGCCTATCAATCCGGTGGGTTACTTCCAGGAATACGCGACCTGGCTTATTGTCGCGCTCTTTAATAAACCGCTTAACCGTTTCAACCAACGATTCATCGCCGGTTTTGTCGGCTTGAACAATCTCACCACAGTTCTTATTTACCGCTAAAAAATGGTTATCCTCGTAAAGGATTCTGTCGCTTGAAAAATTTATCATTTTCAGTATTAGTATTGCTCACGTTCATTGGGAAAATCGAGCGATTTCACATCGCTAATATAGGCTTGAAATGCTCCAAGCATTTCAGCGTAAAGGTTGTGGTACCGCCTGAGAAAGCGTGGCGAGAACTCCTGGTTAATACCAAGCATATCGTGGGTAACCAGCACTTGACCATCTACGTCACTGCCAGCACCAATTCCAATTACAGGTATTTTCAGCTCCGAGGCAACCTTTTTTCCTAATGCGGCGGGAATTTTTTCAAGCACTATGGCAAAACAGCCTGTTCTTTCTAGCAAATGTGCATCTTCAACCAGTTTCTTGGCCTCAGCTTCCTCGCGTGCCCTTACAACGTAAGTTCCAAACTTATGGATTGACTGTGGGGTAAGCCCTAGATGCCCCATAACCGGTATCCCTGCAGATAGGATTCGCTCCACGGAGTCAATAATCTCCGAGCCACCCTCGAGTTTAACGGCATCGGCTCCGCTCTCCTTCATAATTCGAATGGCCGAACGTAATGCTAATTTGGAGTTGCCCTGGTAGGTTCCAAAGGGCATATCAACAACAACCAATGCACGTTTTACTCCACGTACCACTGAACTGGCATGGTAAATCATCTGGTCAAGGGTGATAGGGAGTGTTGATATATGGCCTGCCATTACATTCGAAGCAGAGTCGCCTACCAGCAATACGTCAATTCCAGCGGCATCGAGTATCCGAGCCATTGAATAGTCGTACCCTGTCAGCATTGCTATTTTTTCACCCCTGACCTTCATTTCCTGAAGCACATGGGTGGTTACCACTTTAACTTTACTCTCGCTCGACATAAGTATTAAACTTTAAGGATTGTCAAAGGTAATCTATTATTCAGGAAAACCTAAGCTAATTTATTAAAATTGAAAAAACTGACAAAAAGACACAATTAGAGTTTACTTACTGAAATCCTGAACATTATAAATACATCAACTCAAATATAAACACAGAAACCTGACAAAGGATTACTGAAAAACTAAAAATTTTGTGACAGATTTTCGTCTTTCAGTCCATTTTTGGGGTTGGCACAATGATTGAACAAATTGAAAGGAATGCTTAAAAACGAAACAAATCAAAAGTATAACAATAAAAATCTACAGCAATGAGCAAAATAATTGGAATTGACCTAGGAACAACCAACTCATGCGTTGCCGTAATGGAAGGTAACGAACCGGTTGTTATAACAAACAGCGAGGGGAAACGCACTACCCCATCGGTAGTTGCATTTGCCGAAAACGGTGAGCGCAAGGTTGGCGACCCAGCAAAACGTCAGGCAATAATCAACCCCCAAAAAACCATATTCTCAATTAAGCGATTCATGGGCGAAACCTACGATAAGGTTGCCCAGGTTGAAATACCCCGTGTACCCTACAAGGTGGTTCGTGGCGATAACAACACTCCACGTGTAGATATTGATGGCCGCCTGTACACCCCTCAGGAAATATCATCAATGATTCTTCAGAAGATGAAGAAAACTGCTGAGGATTACCTGGGACACGAAGTAACCGAAGCCGTTATCACCGTACCAGCCTACTTTAGCGACTCGCAACGTCAGGCTACCAAAGAAGCTGGTGAAATTGCAGGTTTAAAGGTTCGTCGTATCATCAACGAGCCCACTGCCGCAGCACTGGCATATGGTCTCGATAAAAAGAATAAGGATATCAAGGTGGCAGTGTATGACCTTGGTGGTGGTACTTTCGATATTTCAATCCTTGAACTTGGCGATGGAGTTTTTGAGGTTAAGTCAACCAATGGCGATACCCACCTTGGGGGCGATGACTTTGACCAAGTAATTATTGATTGGCTGGCTGAAGAGTTCCTGAAAGATGAAGGAGTTGACCTCCGTAAAGACCCTATGGCACTCCAACGCTTAAAGGAGGCTGCAGAAAAGGCTAAGATTGAGCTCTCAAGCACCACAACTACCGAAATCAACCTTCCGTACATCATGCCCGTTAACGGCATACCCAAGCACCTGGTTAAAACCTTAACCCGAGCCCAGTTTGAGAAACTGGCCGACCACCTCATTCAGCGTACCGTTGAACCATGCCGTAAAGCTTTAGCCGATGCAGGCTTACAGCCTTCCGATATCGACGAGGTAATCTTAGTTGGTGGTTCAACCCGTATCCCTAAGGTTCAAGAGGTAGTTGAAAAATTCTTCAACCGCAAACCCAATAAGAGCGTAAACCCTGATGAGGTTGTTGCTGTTGGTGCAGCCATCCAGGGTGGCGTGCTTACCGGTGAGGTAAAGGATGTTCTGCTGCTTGACGTTACACCTCTTTCGTTGGGTATCGAAACCTTAGGTGGTGTTTTCACCAAGCTGATTGAAGCTAATACCACCATCCCTACCCGTAAAACCGAGGTATTTACAACCGCTGCCGATAATCAACCTTCGGTTGAAATACATGTGCTTCAAGGTGAACGTCCCTTGGCTAAGGACAACAAAACAATTGGACGTTTCCACCTTGATGGAATACCACCTGCCCCACGTGGCGTACCCCAAATTGAGGTTACTTTCGATATCGACGCAAATGGTATTTTACATGTAACCGCTAAGGATAGAGGTACAGGCAAGGAGCAAAAGATACGTATTGAGGCCTCATCGGGTCTTACCGAAGAGGAAATCAAGCGCATGCGGGAGGAAGCCAAGCGTAACGAGGAGGCCGACCGTAGGGAGAAAGAGCGTATCGAGAAGATTAACGCTGCCGACAGCTTGATATTCCAAACCGAAAAGCAACTCAAAGAGTTTGGCGATAAACTCCCTGCCGACAAGAAAGCTCCCATTGAAGCAGCACTTGGTAAACTTAAGGACGCTCATAAGAGCCAGGATTTAGCTGCCATTGAGAACGCAACCAACGAACTCAATGCTGCATGGCAGGCTGCATCGGAGGAACTTTACAAAGCGCAAGCACAAGCTAACGCTGGTGCTGGCCAACAGGCCAATGCCAACGCAGGTAGTTCATCATCATCGGGCAACGACCAGGAAGTAACCGATGTTGATTTTGAAGAGGTGAAATAACCCGAATGGATACTAACCAAAGCCGCCTAAAAGGCGGCTTTTTTTATATTATACTGTTTCCTATAGACCCTTCTAATAACACTTTAGAATAAAGATTTGACGAAGATTTTTTTTAAATTTGAAGAAATTTAAGAACTGAAAAGAGATGTTCAATGCAATTGAAGTAGACAGAAAGAATCTGACGATAATGGGGGTCAAATTTTCGGACCTGAAAACTTTAGAACTCACAGCAAAGGCTTTGGGGAGTAACATGTTTGAAGGATTTACACCAACTCAAAAAGGAATTGAAATTATAAGGGATTATGTTACTGGAAAAATATCCCTAACAGAACTTGTGGCATTTGCAAAACAAAAAGCCTATGTCTAATTCATACAAGTACATAGACCCAGACTACAGCTACATTGACCCCAAGACAGGAATTTTAAGAAATTTACTGGATATATCAGACCCCGAAGTATTACTCTTTGTTGAGAGTAGTGCGGTAACTAAACGACTTTTGGAACTTTACGAGAACCCGATAAAAATTAGGGGAATTGACAGCCTTTTTGAAATTCATAGACATTTGTTTCAAGATATTTACATTTGGGCTGGAAAAAAACGGGTTGTTGAAATCAGCAAAGACGGCAAACAATTCTTCCCAACTACTTACTTTGACAACGCTTTTAGCTATATTGACCAACTAATTGATGAGTACAGGAAAATCCCGAAAAACAACAAAAGGAAATTAGCAGAGAAATTGGCAGAAATATTAGACAATGTTAACTATTTGCATCCCTTCAGAGAAGGAAATGGACGAGCACAAAGAGAATTTATTCGGCTGTTGGCTTTGGAAAAGGGCTTGATATTAAATCTAAACCCACCAGACAATATAAGTGTTTACGAACGTTATATGAAAGGGACTGTTGAAAGCGATGTTACAACGCTGACTGAGCTTATCTTTGAACTTATTACAGATGATAAATGAGAAATAAAAGGTTAATTTCAAGTGTTTTGTTTAATGGCAATATAGGAGGTTTGAATATTTATATTGCATCAACTTTTTGACTTGTTGACAATTTTAACTTATAAATCTTGCACTTTACCATAAACCATTTTTTTATACTAACCAAAGGCATTCAATTTGCAATAGAACTTAATAAAAACAGTAAGCATGAAACGTATATTGGCTTTTTTAGTTCTACTTATTTTTTCCGGATTAGCCATTGGGCAAACTGATGGTGCAAAAAACCAACTTGATAGTAAAAACCGAAAGCAGGGTTACTGGTGCAAGTATTACCCAAACGGCAAAAAAGCCTATGAGGGTTGGTTCAAGGACGATAAACCAGTTGGAGAATTTAAGCGTTACCACCAAAACGGAGAGCTAAAGGTGATAATGGTTTACTCCGAGTCTTCACCTTATGTAATCACTACTTTCTTCAACGAAGACGGAAAAAAAATTGTTAGCGGTTTTTACAAAAATCAGCAAAAGGATAGCCTTTGGCAGTATTACTCCTTAAACGGGAAATTGATTTTTGAGGAACGATACACGAACGGTCTGAAGAACGGAAAAACTAGAAGTTTTTACCCTTCGGGTAAAGTTCTGGAAAGTGCAAGTTACACCAATGGAAACCTGAATGGTTTGGTAGTCCAGTTTTTTGAGAATGGGTTAAACAAAAGCATTATCCCATATACAAATGGTGAGATTGATGGCACTATGAAAGTGTTTAACCCCAATGGTACAACAAGAATAGAGGGGGCTTACGTTAAAGGGCTTAAGCATGGCGAATGGAAATTTTACGATACCGACGGAAAATTAACTCAAACCATAAAATATTTCAATGGAGTAGCCGAGAATGAAAATGAACTCATCGAAAAGGAATCGAAATACATTGAATCGCTCTTAAAGAATGCAGGAAAATTAAAGGAGCCATCAATTGCCGATGTAATGAACTCAATGGGAACCCGATACTAAAATCAATGCCTGTTATGAAAAATTACCAAAACCATTTAAGAAGCATTCTTTTACTTTTTATAATTTCAGGTTTATTGCCACTAAGGGCTTCCGCTCAGGCAAAATATTTTATAGCATTTACTGACAAACAGAATTCAACATATTCCGTTGATAACCCAAATGAATTTTTATCGGCAAGGGCTATTGAACGACGGGCAAAACAGGGCATTGCCATATCCACCGATGATTTACCGGTATCGCCAGCTTATGTAAACCAGGTTGCTCAGAGCGCCACAATGGTTCATTACTCCCTACGCTGGTTTAATGGCGTTGTTGCCACTTTAACCCCCGAGCAGCTAACAAGCGTGCAAGGATTACCCTTTGTAAAAAAGATAACCAAAATTTATGAACCGGCAAAGACAGAATCCGATGATAAAACGGAGTGGCAGCCCCTTGGACCAACTGAAAAAAGGGAATTTGCAGGGTTAAACTACGGCACATCGTACACTCAAATTGCTATGATGAATGGCCACTTGCTTCACGCCAATGGTTACCTTGGTCAGGAAAAAGTTATTGCAGTGCTCGATGCAGGATTCCTGAATGTTAATACCCACAATGCTTTCGATAGCCTTTGGCAAAGAGGACGCATACTGGGTGCTCGTGATTTTGTGAACCCGCAATCGGATATTTATAAGGAGCATTACCACGGCACAATGGTACTATCGGCCATGGGGGGATATATTGACGGGCAACTAATTGGCACAGCCCCAAGGGCTAATTATTGGCTAATTAGAACCGAAGATGCGGCCACCGAGCAAATAATTGAGGAATACAATTGGGCTGCAGGTGCGGAGTTTGCCGATAGTGTTGGAGCTGACATCATTAACTCCTCGTTGGGTTATACCACTTTTGATGTTGCCAGCCAAAATCACACCTATCAGGATCTTAATGGCAATACAGCCCCTGTCACACTTGCTGCCAACATGGCAGCAAGCAAAGGAATGGTTGTGGTTGTGAGTGCTGGAAACGATGGGAACGCCCCCTGGCACTACATTTCGGTTCCTGCCGATTCGCCAAACGTTCTAACAGTAGGTGCAGTAGATAACAAAAGAGTAAAGGCCGATTTCAGCTCATTTGGCCCCACGGCCGATGGAAGAATAAAACCCGATGTTTGCGCCATGGGTAAAGGGACTGTTTTGGCCATTGCTACCGGAACAACTGGAACTTCCAATGGTACATCTTTCTCATCACCCTTGATGGCTGGCATGGTGGCTTGCCTATGGCAGGCCAAACCATCGCTTACCGCACAACAAATTGTTGAGCTAGTTAAAAGCTCATCGTCAAGCTATGCATCACCCAACAACAGTACGGGTTACGGAATTCCTGATTTTGCGCAGGCATCAACTTCAAGCATTACTGATGATAGAAACAGTATAGAACTTTGGCCAAACCCCTTTACTTCAAAAATTAATATCCTTTTAGGAAAATCGTTCATACCAGCAAACATATCAATTTTCACAACCAACGGTCAGCTGATTTTAACTATGAATGCTTTTAGCGATGGTACTGGTCATGTTGAAATCAACATTTCTGAGGAATTGCCCAAAGGAATTTACCTGCTCTCAATAGATTTCTCAGGCAGTAGATACTACGTTACGGGTATTAAACAGTGATGGTAGAAAAACAGAAAACATACTCGCTCAAGGAGCTTAACCTGCTTGTAAAGGAAACCCTCAGCCAATACTTGTCGCAGGCATACTGGATTGTGGGTGAAATTAGCGAAATAAAGGAGCATTACTCGGGACATTGCTACCTTGAACTCATCCAAAAGGACGAAGAATCGGACAACATTGTGGCACGTGCAAGGGCCACAATATGGTCGTACAGCTACCGCATGCTTAAACCCTACTTTGAATCCACAACTGGCCGTAAACTTTCTCCCGGCCTTAAGGTTATGGTGCTGGCACAGGTAAGTTTTCATGAGGTTTACGGCTACAGCCTAAATATTACTGACATTGAACCCACATTCACCATCGGCGATTTGGAGCTAAAACGGCGCGAAACCATTAACCGCCTTATAGCCGACGGTGTATTTGACATGAATCGTGAACAAACTCTGGATTTACTCCCTAACAGAGTTGCTGTAATATCGTCACCGCAGGCTGCTGGATACGAAGACTTCAGGAAGCAACTGCTGGGCAACAAAGCCCGATACCGTTTCAGCATCAAGCTTTTTGAAGCCGTTATGCAAGGCGAAGACGCTGAAAACTCAATAATTCAGGCACTTTCGAATATCTACAATGAGATAGATAGGTTTGACCTTGTGGCAATTGTTCGTGGGGGTGGCGCCTCTGCCGACCTATCGTGCTTTGATTCATACAGTATTGCAAGCCATATTGCGCAGTTTCCTCTGCCCGTTATCACCGGAATTGGCCATGAAAAGGACACAACAGTTGCCGATTTGGTTGCTTTCAAAGCAGTAAAAACACCTACTGCCCTTGCGGAGTATCTTATCGATTTAGCTAGCGAGGCTGAGCAGCTTTACCTCACACTACTTGACAGCCTAGTGGAACTATCAACTAGCTACACCGAAAGTTCAAAGTCACAACTGATTGTTTATGCCGATCAACTCAAATCGGCAAGTCAGCTTACGGTGTTTCACCATAAAAACAGGCTGACAAAAACCTGGTCTTCGCTACCAGTACTTGCAAAGTTTTACATGTTTAAGAGCTTGTCACAAGTACAAGGTTTGAAAGAACAGGTAAAGTCTGCAACCGAAAACTACATTAATACTCCAAAAATCGCCATAGAAAAATATCAAAAGGACTTAAAAAAGTTTACGCTTCAAACCATATCGGCAAACAAACAAAAAGTAGATTTTTTTGGCAGACTGATAGAAACAATGAACCCAATAAATACGTTAAAGAAAGGGTTTACAATAACCATGATTGACGGAAAAACCATTAAAAACGCTAGTGAAATTGGGAAAGGCAGCTTGTTAACAACTAAATTTTGGGATGGCGAAATTAAAAGTGTTGTGAAATAGATTTTATTCGTAATTCAATGTCGTTTAGTTAAGCAAAAGGATAGGAATAGCTCATACAGAATAGGATATAGGGGAAAATAGTTCTTT